>CAJMSZ010000004.1 GCA_905216215.1 uncultured bacterium
AATCTTCGTTTAAACTTTTCATGGTCTTAGTATACAATACTTCCTTCCGTCTGTACACAATTTTACAGCACTTCCGTCTTTCGTATTATATAGGTTCACCTCCCACTTTGCAAGTCTTTCCACCACTTCCTGACTAGGATGTCCATATCGGTTTCCCTCTCCGGCAGACACCCACGCGCACACTGGATTCACAACTGTGAGCAAATGTTCTCCTGTTCCGTTTTTTGAGCCATGATGTCCAACCTTCAGGATTTCATAAGATTTCGGTGCTTCTCCTTTTTCCTGCTTTTCTTCTATATAGGACGCTACGGATTCTTCCGCCTCTTTTTCTAAATCTCCCGTGAAAAGCATGGCAAAATCACCATATTCCAGACTAAGCACAGTGGAAAACTGATTCTCATCGAAAGGCTCCTCTGTCATCCTTTCCTTCATCGTCCGTATTCCCCACAGGCACTGCATCTGCATTTGCTCTTCCATCACTCGTTCACCCTGCGCCATGGTCAGAACCGTTGTCCCCTTGCTTTGCGCCAGCATAGCCAGCTCTTCCAGACTTTCATTCCAGTAAATCTTTGCAGGCAGAACCAGATTCTCAATATCTACCCCTACCGTTTTCCGTTCCAGCAGTTCCACAATCCCATTTAAATGATCCGAATCTCCGTGAGACACCCATACATAATCCAGTTTTCTCACGCCTTCGAATTTTAAAAATGTCTCTATACGATATTTTCCAACCTGTTTCACACTGCTGCTTCCTCCATCTATGAGATAGGTACCGCCACCCGGCCCTCTCACGAAGAAACAGTCTCCCTGTCCTACATTTAACATGACTATTTCTACCTCACCTTTTTTTCCGTGAGGGAAAAACCATATGCTCACTGCCATGATGCACATGCCGACTTTTGTAACAATTCCCCTTCCACCTTTGCTTCTCTTTTTCCTCTTTTTTTCGCTTACAAGAAGGCACAGGAGCAAGACAAAATAATAGCCTGCAATCCACCATTTTTCTGGTCTTCCACTGATTCCTCTTGCCCCCGGAAACTGAAGCAGAAGCTCACTTCCCCTGCAATAAAATGCAAGTCCCAGTTTGGCAATTTCGAAGCTTCCTCTCAAAAGTAATTCAGGAAATTTTCCTATAAAAACCATCACAAGCCCGGCAAATCCACTTCCTATGATTATGGTCGCAAGCGGAATTGCAATTAAATTCCACAAAAGACTGTAAAAACAATATTCATAGTAAAAATAAAGCTGAATTGGAAAAATCATGACGGAAATTGCAATTCCTACAGGTAATTTCAACATTGGAGAAATCAGGTAAATTCCAAGAACTGCTCCAAAGGACAAAAGAAAGCCCGCGTCAAAAAGCATCATCGGCTGACGGGCCAGAATGACAATAGCTGCCACGGCAAGTGCCGTAAGACCATCATATTCTCTTCCCAAAAGATACGCTTCCATACGTATGACGAACATAATACAGGAACGTATGGCAGAAGTACTGTTTCCTGTCATGATAACGTAGCTGCACAGAAGCACGGAACTGCAAATCGCAGAAAACCAGATGGGGATTCCTGTTTTGCGCATTCCTTTATACACACTCATCCCAACAAGTGATACATGTAAGGAAGAAATAGCAAGTAGATGTCCGATTCCACTTTTCTGTAATAGCTCTTTCCATGTTTCATTCAGGTATGCGTCATCTCCAAGCAGCATGGCACATAAAATCCCGCCATACTCCTCTCCCATATGAGAAAGAATGGTCCGGCTCATTTTGCAACGAAATTCCGTCAGTTTTTCTCGGAACCGATACCATAAGCTTCTCTTTTTCTGCGGGTTTATGATGTGTACGGCTGCATCCTGAAGAGACATGGTTATATTCTGTTTTTGATAATATTCTTTTTGATTAAAATTCCCCGGATTAGGGGATTTCTGAAAAAATGCCGTGTTTCCGGTTACCTGAACCTTCTGACCTGTTTTAAATGTTTCTGAATTGTTTTCATCAGCCAGGCTGACAAGAATCTTTTCTCCGGACTCTTTCTCTCTCAAAAGAAGCCGGATTTCTTCTTTTTTATATATTTTATTTTCGATTACCCCTTCCAGAGTAATCCACTCTTCTTCTGAATATCTTTTCTCCATTTCTGATAGGCAAAGGGCAGAAAAAAATCTGTCCCCGCCCGTCTCGTAAAGGAAAAATATAATAAGACACAAGGCAACTGCCACATGGCAGCAGTACCTCTTTTTCACATTTCATCACTCCTCCAGCAAGTCTAAATTTCTGCTTAAAGGTTCTGACAAAGAAATGCTTTCCTGATACATAATATTACTGTCACCGTTAATGGATATCTGTACTTTGTTTACTGCTCCACTTTCTATTACTGAATTGACAATGGAATAAATCACGACCTCCGGTGTGACACCTGACACTATTTTCCGCAGACCCTCATCAAAATTCAGATAACAGATTCCGTCTTTAATGGAAACGCTTAAAAGCTTTGTTCCTTTGGGAATGGTTTCTTTCAAATCTGAACCTGACGGGCCACGCATAAGCTGTTCTACAATTACCTTTTCAAAAGCTACGTTACTGTTATATTTCACGCTCACTGTCTGGGCTGTCAGCTTATTTCCATCTCCATTTGCAAAATAAAGCACCAGATTGGTTTCTTCAAAGGAATGAATAGACTGCCCGGTATTCTGTACAAAATCATCGGACTGAAAATATCCGTATTCTCTTCCCTTATCATTGGTAAGCGGTTCCCCATCCACATAAAAGCCCACCAGATCAATCCCATTAATCTGGGTAAGGGAACGCACAAGAGCCGCCCGGCATAACACTTCCTGTACCATGTCCATGTCATTGTATGCGGCATTAAAATATAAAGTCAGCTTTTCATCCTCTAAGATAATATCTTCAATGTCCACCCCATCCGGAATCACTGACTGCTCCTGAATGCCTTCGCTTCCCTTCTTCAGACAGGCAAGAATCTCTTCCGCTGCTTTTTCCGGGTCATCTGTCTCTCCCGTGTAGGCTTCTTCCACCAGTCCTGTCTGTTCCGGATTCAGGTAATAAATCTTATATGGGGATGCCGACACATCTTTCTTTTTATTGCACCCCGTCAGACCGACAAGACACAGCAGCACAGATATCGCTATTGTAATCCATTTTCTTACTTTCATCTTCATTTCCTCTTGTAGCTCACCTTTTAAGCCTTGCTATTTTGCAATATAATTCAATGGGATTCTTACATTAAAGGTCGTTCCCTCTCCCAGCTCACTGTGAACCTTAATGGCACCGCGATGCAGAATCACAGCATTTCGAGCAATAGCAAGTCCCAGTCCCGTTCCGCCAATTTCTTTGGAATGAGATTTATCTACGCGATAAAAACGCTCAAAAATATGTTCTGTCTCCTCTGGTGGAATTCCGATTCCCGAATCGGTCACTTTCAGATAAAAATACTTGTGATCCGCATTCAGATCTACATGCACCCACCCATTTTCCTTATTATACTTAATTGCATTCTCTACCAGATTGGTAATGGCAAGAGACAGCTTCATTTCATCCACTTCTGCCACAACCGGACGATAACTTTCAAATACCAGTTCTATGTTGTCCCGCTCCGCAATAGGCTGAAGCCGTTTCAGAATCCGTTCTACCATTTCATTGATATTCTGGGACTGAATCATCAGATTCGCACCGGACTTGTCCAGCTTCACAAGCGCCAGAAGGTCATTGATAATTTTGTTTTCCCGCTCAATTTCTTCCGACAAATCCTGCATAAATTCCTGATAAATCTCTACCGGTGCATCCGGCTGCATGAGCAGAGAATCGGA
Organism: uncultured bacterium; assembly: GCA_905216215.1. Classification (GTDB taxonomy): domain Bacteria; phylum Bacillota; class Clostridia; order Lachnospirales; family Lachnospiraceae; genus Allocoprococcus. The sequence goes on from CAJMSZ010000004.1 coordinate 3,823, forward strand.
CAATACCTTCATGGAGGTAAGGGGTGTCTTTAACTCGTGAGAGACATTCGCCACAAATTCCTCTCTGGACTCATCCAGTATCTTATACCGATTCTTCAAACGATTAAATGCCTCCGACATCTGGACTGTCTCATTATATGCATTTTCATGCAAATCCTCCTCGCTGTAACCTCTGGACATTTCTTCCAGACTATTACTCATCCGCTTTAACGGACGCACCAGACAGGAAGCTACTACTCCGGCAAGAACAAGGCACAGCACAAAAATGGCAAAGGAATAGACCTCTGCATTATGACTTAAGATTGCCACATTATCCTGAACCGACTCTGTCGATACACTAATCAGCATCATTCCCAGTATTTTTTTCTCATTTTGATCCATTACAGGTGTTCCAATTTCAATATAGCGATTTCGTTCGTCGTAATTGACTGTCTGCTCTCCACGGTAGCATTTCACTACATCTTCCGAGACAATGGTCTTTCCCTCCTGCAGACTGTAAGTATCTTTTACAATCTGGAATTCCCGGTTAATGACCACGACTCTTCCATTGTATAAATTGGATAATTGTGACAGTTCTGCATTAATCACGTCAGAACTTGTATCTTCCAGATAATGAGAATTGACCAGTTGATTCGCAAGAATCGTACACTGGTTCTGAATCTCTGCGGTACGCACCGACACACTGCGTTGTTCGTAGCTGTTCAAGATTCCCATACGAAGAAAAATACAAGACAAAACTACAAACAGGCTGATGGCAGCTGCAATGCGCACCCGCAGACTTTTCATAAACTTTGGAACAACTTTTATCTTAACCCCTAAAATAATAACCAACTCCCCACTTCGTGTAGACATATTTCGGGTCACTTGGGTTTACTTCTATCTTCTCACGCAATCTCCGGATATGCACGTCCACCGTACGTGCATCCCCAGGATATTCGTATCCCCAGACGATATTCAGCAGGCTTTCTCTGGAATACACTTTATTCGGATTATTTGCAAGAAGCTCCAGCAAATCGAATTCCTTTGCCGTCAGATTCAGTTCTTTATCCTTCGAAAATACTCTCCGGCTTTCGCAATCGATTCGAAGGTCTCCCTTCACAAGTTCTTTTCCTGTAGAAGGATTGCCACCTTTTCTTCCCGTCCGCCGCATGACAGCCTTCATTCTGGCTTTCACCTCCAGAATATTAAAAGGCTTTGTTATGTAATCGTCTGCTCCGTATTCCAGCCCAAGGATTTTATCCATATCCTCGCCTTTGGCAGTCAGCATGATAATAGGAACATCCGAAAAATCACGAATCTGTCTGCAAACTTCAAAGCCGTCATATTTCGGCAGCATGACATCCAGAAGAATAATATCATATTCCTTCCTCTTTGCCATATCAATCGCTTCCTCTCCGTCGTAAGCACAGTCAACCTCCATATCGTCCTGCTCCAGGCTGAAACGCAGCCCTTTCACGATTAATTTTTCATCGTCCACTACCAGCACTTTCCTGCTCATATTTCTTCCCCTATTCTACCGTTATCTTGTCTTTCATCTTCTTAAATACACCTTCTTTGATACCTTCTATCTTCATGATATCTTCGATACTGCCGAAGCCTCCATACTCCCTGCGGTACGCAATGATTGCATCCGCCCTGGAACTCCCCACACCGCTTAAGGTCATCAGTTGCTCTTTACTGGCCGTATTTAAGTTGATTTTATTCTCTTGTTCAATTATTTGTCCTCTGCTTTGACTTTCTGCTTCTTCTGCCGCCTCCTCTTTCGTTGGGACATATATCTTCTGCCCGTCCTCCAGAACAGCTGCCTGATTCCAGTAAGTCTCTGCCGCTTCTTCAGTCATACCACCTGCTGCCATAATGGCTTCTGCCACCCGTGCGCCCGGTATAAATTCATAAACTCCCGGTGCAACAACCGCCCCGCAGACATAAATGCAAATCTGTTCTTCTGCCGTCCGGCCGGATGCTTCCATGTTCTCGTCCTCTGCTCCATTCTCTGCTTTCGTCAAAGTATCTTCCACTTTAACCGTCTCATTGGAAGCAGCATCGAAAATAATCTCATCCTTATCTTTGCCACAGCCTGTGAAATATAACATCATCATACATACACAAATCATTAAGTATCTTCGCTTACGCATCTCTTTTCCTCCCCGAAAAAGACAGACCTCACGTTCGCTTAGACACTTTCATTGTACTCAATTTTTTTCAAAAACTCAACCGCATTTTCTGTCTATTTTGTCTCCCACTCAAAAATCACAAGTCCTATCACTGCAATTCCAATTCCGATAAGCTTCCGCCACTCAAACATCTGCTTATCTGCTCCAAACATTCCGAAAAGTTCTATCAAATAAGAAACTGCCACCTGTGTAACAACAATGCAAAGAGTCGCTTTTGCCGGACCCAGTTGTTCCATGCCCTTAATCACAGTCCAGGTGATTCCGGCTCCAAATACCCCTCCAAGAAGTAAATACTTAGGTTCTACCTTTCCCAGGGCAAGGACACTGTCCCGTCCCATGAACATCCACAGTCCTGCGCTGACCACAAAGGCGCTGAGCTGCACCCATGCATTACTCACCCACATTCCCGTTACTTTCGTTACCTGGGTGTTGAATACCCCCTGAATACTCATAAGCGCACCAGATAAAAGTGCAATCAAAAAACCAGACATCCGACATTCCTCCTATTATTCATGAGTATGCCCTCTGCCTGGTCATTTATTCTTACTGTAGTGCTTTTTTCAGCTTTTCTGCCATTTCATCGATGTGTTCTTTCTCCACGATAAGTGGTGGAATCATACGAAGCACATTGTGACCAGCACTGATAACAAGAAGGCCCTCTTCCAGTGCTTTCTTGCTTACTTCTCCCACTGGTTTTGAAACCTCAAGACCCTGAATCAGTCCTTTTCCTTTCACTCTTACAGCACAGTCACATTCCTGTACAACCTCTTCCAGCTTCTGTGTCAGATATGGCGCTATTTCATTTACATGCTCCAGTATCTTTTCTTCTTCAAAAAGTTCGAGCACCTTCGTTACTGCAGCACATACAAACGGATTTCCACCGTATGTGGTTCCATGGTCACCCGGCTTCAGGGAATGTTCTGCCACTTTTTCTGTCATAGCAAATGCACCCACAGGAACACCGTTTCCAATTGCCTTTGCCATGGTCATAATATCCGGTTTCACACCTGTCTGCTGCCACGCAAAATAAGAACCGCTCCGTCCCATTCCGCACTGAATCTCATCAAAAATAAGAAGCATATCATTTTCGTCACAGAGCTTTCGGACACCCTCCATAAACTCCTGTGTAGCCGGATTGATGCCCCCTTCTCCCTGGATTGGTTCCATGATCATGGCACAGGTCTTATCATTTACCAGCGCCTTGACACTGTCAAGGTCATTGAATTTAGCAAAATGGACGCCTCCAATCAAGGGTTCGAATGGCTCTCTGTACTCCGGATGTCCCGTTACCGAAACAGCCCCCATGCTTCTTCCGTGAAAGGCATCTTCCATGGCGATAAATTCGTAACGTCCGTTTTTCTTTTCGTATGCATATTTTCTGGCTGCCTTCAAAGCACCTTCCACCGCTTCCGTCCCACTGTTGGTAAAGAACACTTTATCCATCTGTGCAACCTTTCCCAGTGCCTTGGCTGCTTTTCCACAGGTTGTATTATAATACAGATTAGAAGTATGCAGTAATTTATCAATCTGATCTTTCAATGCCTGATTAAATTTCTGATTACCGTGTCCCAAAGAACACACTGCAATGCCTGCCGTAAAATCCAGATACTTCTTTCCTTCTGTGTCATAAAGATACATTCCTTCTCCGTGATCCAGCACAATAGGAAAACGGTTATATGTTTTCAACAATCCTTCCTCTGTATCAGCCATGTACTGATTTGCCATATTATTCCTTCTTTCTATTTCGCTTCTATCTGTTCTGTCTCTGCCATTCTTTTTCTGCTTTTGTTCTGTTTCCTTCTTTATTCCTGGTCTTCGTCCTTTACGATAGCAGTTCCGATTCCGTTATTTGTAAATATTTCCAAAAGCAGACAATGTGGAATTCTTCCATCCAGAATATGTACACGGGATACTCCATTTTCAATAGCATGAATACAGTTCTGCAGCTTCGGAAGCATGCCACCTTGAATACCGCCTGTCTCCAGCAGATCTTTTGCTTCCTGCACCTTCAGTCTGGAGACCAGTGAATCTTTGTCCTCATAGTTCTTATATACTCCGTCAATGTCAGATAAAAAGGCCAGCTTTTCTGCATTCATTGCCGTTGCAATGGCGTAAGCTGCATCATCCGCATTGATGTTATAGGTCTGATAGTTGTCATCAATTCCGATTGGGCAGATAATAGGAAGGAAATCCTTTTCCAGTAAATCATTTAAAATGGTAGCATCTACTTCTTTGATATCACCTACGAATCCAATGTCCTCTCCATCGGAATATTTCTTTTCTACCCGGAGAAGGGCTCCGTCTTTTCCACTGATACCAATGGCTCTTACACCAAGTTCCTCCACCATACGGACCAAATTCTTATTGACTTTATTTAACACCATTTCCGCCACTTCCATGGTTTCCTCATCGGTCACACGAAGTCCATTTACAAAGCGTGGCTCCATCCCCACTTTATTGACCCACCGGCTGATTTCCTTTCCACCACCATGTACAATAATCGGCTTAAATCCAGTCAGCTTCAAGAGGGTGACATCTTTGATGACTTTCTTCTGTAATTCTTCATCTACCATGGCACTTCCGCCATATTTTACTACTATAATTTTGCGGTTAAACTTCTGAATATATGGAAGGGCTTCAATCAATACCTCCGCTTTATCCAAATACTGCTGCATATCTTTATCCATGATTCTTCTCCTTAGCTTCTGTAGTCTGCATTGATTGTGACGTACTCATGTGTCAGGTCACATCCCCAGGCTGTTGCACTTGCCGTACCATTCTTAATATCAGCAATTGCCTTGATTTCCGGCTGTGACAGAATTTCGGTAGCCTTTTCTTCACTGAAATCTGTTCCCACTCCGTCCTTCATAATCTGGATTCTGCCTGCACGGCTTTCAAAGAACAAATCTACCTTTTCCGGGTCAAACTGCACTCCTGAATACCCCATAGCACAGAGAATCCTTCCCCAGTTTGCATCGTGTCCTGCAATTGCAGCCTTGGTAAGACTAGAGCACACAACAGATTTTGCAAGAATTTTTGCATTTTCCTTCGTATCTGCATGCAAGACGTCTACTTCAAATAAGCAGGTTGCCCCTTCTCCGTCTGCTGCCATTTTCTTTGCCAGGTATTCATTTACCTCGTGAAGTGCTGCTGCAAATACAGGATAAGCTTCTGAATCAATGGTAATTTCTTCATTTTCAGCAAGCCCGTTTGCCAGTAAGAGCACTGTATCATTGGTAGAAGTATCTCCATCTACAGAAACCATGTTGTAGGTTTCTTTTACATCATCACGCAATGCTTTCTGAAGTGCTTCTTTAGAAATCACAGCATCCGTTGTAATAAATCCAAGCATAGTACACATATTCGGATGAATCATACCGGACCCCTTGGACATACCGCCTACAGTAACTGTTTTTCCTCCGATTTCAAATTCCACTGCAATTTGCTTATTGACCGTGTCTGTTGTCATAATTGCCTTGGAAGCTTCGGTTCCATTTTCAAGGGAGGCGTTTTTCTTTGTAGCCAGCGCCTGAACACCAGCAGTAATACGGTCAATGGGAAGCTGTTTTCCAATTACACCGGTGGATGCGATCAGCACACCATCTGCGTCAATCTGTAATGCTTTTGCAGCTGCATCTGCGGTGTCTTTGCAATATCCAAATCCTTCTGCCCCTGTACAGGCATTGGCAATTCCAGAATTCACGACAACTGCCTGTGCCATTTTTCCACTTTCTACTACCTGCTTATCCCATTTTACACAGGCTGCCTTCACCACATTGGTTGTAAATGTTCCTGCGCAGACACAAGGCACCTGACTGTAAATCATTGCCATATCTGTACGGTCTTTATATTTAATCTGTGCTGCTGTGGCTGCTGCTTCAAATCCTTTTGCCGCAGTCACACCTCCTTCTATTCTCTTCATATTATTTCCCTATCCTTCCTCGATAAATGCCGTAATATTTTTCTCATTTAATGTAAAATCATAATAATTCAAATCTTCCCGTCTAGTCCAGCCAATGGTATTCCAAAAGGCATTTCCAATATCATTCTGCGTAAATGCAATCAGTGTAACCTTGTTGATATGCTCCGCCTTTAAAGCCTCCATGGCATATACCACCATTGCCTTTCCAATTCCCTGCCTGCGATATGCAGGGTCCACACAGACATGATACATGCACCCCAGTCTTCCGTCATGTCCACACAGGATACCGCCTATGACTTTCCCATCCATCTCCGCCACCACACTGGTTGTGGGATTTCTACGAAGGAACCGCTCTATTCCTTCTCTGGAATCATCAATACTACGGATTCCAAACCCTTTGATGTGATTCCATAATTTGTAAAGTCCGTCATAATCTTCTATTTTCATTGCACGGATTGTTGCATTCATGTTCTTCAAAATCCTTCCTAATCTTTCTTTCCCGTAACTCTCGTATTCGTAACTCTTATGGGAACATAGGAACCAGTTTCAATCCCTCGTTTTCCTCAAATCCAAACATCAGATTCATATTCTGTACTGCCTGTCCGGCTGCCCCTTTTACCAGGTTATCAATGGCACCCATCATGATAATCCGGTCTGTCCGTGTATCTATCTTAAACCCAATATCTACAAAATTGCTTCCTTCTACCCATTTGGTCTCCGGATAAACACCTTCCTCTAACACGCGGATAAAATACTCTTTTCCATAATATTTCTCATAAACTGCCTTTACTTCCTCATAAGAAACTTCCCTTGTCAGCTTTGCATATTCGGTAGCAAGAATACCCCTGTTCATAGGAACTAAATGAGGGGTAAAATTCAGCACAACCCTCTCACCTGCCGCATAACCAAGCTGCTCTTCTATTTCGGGTGTATGTCTGTGGGTTGCCACACCATATGCTTTCATATTTTCATTAACTTCACAATACAAATTTGCTGTCTTGGCACTTCGCCCTGCCCCGGAAGTTCCTGACTTTGCATCTATAATCAGGGTACTCATATCAATCAGCCCTTCTTTGGCAAGCGGATAGGCTGTCAGAATGGAACAGGTTGTATAACATCCCGGATTCGCCACCAGACGAGCATTGCGGATATCCTCTCTGTTCACTTCGCAAAGTCCATAGACAGCTTCCTCAATGAACCATGGACTCTTGTGCTCGATTCCATACCATTTTTCATACACATCCACATCTTTAATGCGGAAATCTGCACTCAAATCAATTACCTTTGTCTTGGATAAAATCTCCTCTGACATCACGGATGCACAAAACCCCTGTGGGGTTGCCGTAAAAATCACATCCACCTGGTCTGCCAGTTCCTCCATATTATCATCCATACAGACTTCATCCACTATCTGAAACATATTCTGATAAACAGACGCATATTTCTTATCTATGTAGCTTCTTGAGCCGTACCATTTGATTTCCACTTCTTTATGTCCCATTAAAATACGAACCAGTTCTGCCCCTGCATATCCTGTCGCACCGATAATTCCTGCTTTGATCACTTCTATCACCTTTCTGCCTTTTCCGTTTCTCTGTAAATTGCCGTACATTAGTATACACCTATTTTCGCTCAAAGGAAAGTGCCTTTTCGTTTGCATAATTATACACATTATACACCGTATATTCAATAACATTTTCAAATTTTTCTTTATTTTTTCATTTATTCATTTTTTTCTTGCATAAATATTAATAGTGGTGTATAGTGAATCATGTACTTAATCGGACATACTTTTTAGGAGGCATATACATAATGAAAGAAAAAGTTGTTTTAGCTTACTCCGGTGGTCTTGATACTACCGCAATTATCCCTTGGTTAAAGGAAACATTTGACTATGAAGTTATCTGCTGCTGTATCAACTGTGGACAGGGTGAAGAATTAGATGGATTGGACGAAAGAGCGAAATTATCCGGTGCTTCTAAATTATACATCGAAGATATTACTGATGATTTTGCTGAGAACTACATCATTCCTTGTGTACAGGCCGGTGCAGTGTATGAAAATAAATATTTACTCGGAACTGCCATGGCCCGTCCCGGTATTGCTGCAAAATTAGTTGAAATTGCAAGAAAAGAAGGTGCTGTTGCAATCTGTCATGGCGCAACCGGAAAGGGCAATGACCAGATTCGTTTCGAACTTGGAATTAAAGCCCTTGCTCCAGACATTAAGATTATCGCTCCTTGGCGAATGACAGATGTATGGACCATGCAGTCTCGTGAAGATGAAATTGCATACTGCCAAAAACATGGCATTAATCTTCCATTTGATGCAAGCCACAGCTACAGCCGTGACCGTAACTTATGGCACATCAGCCATGAAGGTCTGGAACTGGAAGACCCATCACTGGAACCAAACTATGACCATCTGCTTGTTCTCGGTGTTTCCCCGGAACACGCTCCAGATGAAGCTGAATATGTAACCATGACATTTGAACAGGGTGTTCCAAAAACAGTAAACGGAAAAGAAATGAAAGTTGCCGACATCATTCGTACCCTGAACGAGCTTGGCGGCAAACATGGAATCGGTATCTGCGATATCGTAGAAAACCGTGTTGTTGGTATGAAATCCCGTGGTGTTTATGAGACTCCTGGTGGAACCATCCTGATGGAAGCTCAGAAACAACTGGAAGAATTGGTTCTTGACCGAGCTACTATGGATTTAAAGAAAGACCTTGGAAACCGTCTTGCTCAGGTTGTATACGAAGGAAAATGGTTTACACCAGTTCGTGAAGCCATCACAGCTTTCGTAACTTCTACTCAGAAGTATGTAACAGGTGAAGTAAAATTCAAGCTTTACAAAGGCAACATCATCAAAGCCGGTACAACTTCACCATACTCCCTTTACAGTGAATCACTTGCAAGCTTTACCACCGGTGACCTCTATGACCACCACGATGCATCCGGATTCATCACATTGTTCGGACTTCCATTAAAGGTTCGCGCCATGAGACTTGCTGAAGTAGAAAAAAATAATAAATAATACTTATAGAAATAGAGGGAAGCCATCTTGGCTTCCCTTTTCTATCTCTTCTCTTCTGCAATATTTTTATTTATCTTCTCTACATAAAACGTACGATTCATATACATGCATATCCATCCTTCGCTCATTTTTCCCCAGACAGAAACGCTTAAGTATTTCACTTCTGTTATCATAATTCTCTCATGTGCCGGAAGCCGATGTTTTTGCTTTGAAAAGTTAAGCCCGGCACCTTTTCTGACACTGAGTCTGCATAATGTCTGATACGTTCCCGGTAAAATAACTGGCAATTTCATTTTTCCTGTCCCTCCATCCTACGATAAATGCCTTTCTTTGTCGAAAGATGTCGAACTTCATCGAAAATCTCCATTCTCCTTGCTTTTAAGGTATTCTATTAGTATGTTATACATAGGGCCTGAGGGAGGTGAATATGAACGCAACATACACTCTGTTGCGCAAAATAGGAATGAAGTCTACTTACGCTGGATACCCCTATTTTGCTTATGGTATATCTTTGACCGTACACAACGGTGATTATTCACGGAATATCACGAAAGGGCTTTACACAGACATAGGTGTTCAATATGGAGTATCCAATTCCTGCGTGGAAGCTGCGCTCCGCACATTAATCAGAAATTATTGGAATCAATATGATGACAGTCTTTTGTCTCCGCTTCTCGGTTATCCACTTTATGAACGTCCGACTGCCAGCGAATTCATTTCTATACTTGCTGATTTTCTTCGTGACAATCCAGAACCATTTCATTCGTAAAAAGCAAATATGCCGAATCTTTTGCCGTATACCCGGCATCTAAAATAAGACCACCACCCTTACCGGGAAGTGGTCTTTGTCGTCCCTGTTTTATTTTCTGTCAAATTCCGGATTGAATGCATAGAAGTTCTTACTGTCCAGATGGTCCTGAACAATTCGGAGACTTTCCCCAAATCTCTGGTAATGAACAATTTCTCTCTGTCTCAAAAAACGAATGGGATCACAGATTTCCGGGTCTTTGATGAGACGAAGAATATTATCATAGGTCGTGCGGGCCTTCTGTTCTGCCGCCATATCTTCATGCAAGTCTGTAATAGCATCTCCCTTGGACTGGAAATAAGTTGCGGTCCATGGTGTGCCGCTGGCGGCCTGTGGCCAAAGTCCGATTGTATGGTCTACATAGTATTTATCAAATCCTGACGCCTTGATTTCCTCTGGAGATAAATCTTTGGTCAACTGATAAATGATTGCACAGACGATTTCCATATGGGCGAGTTCCTCGGTACCAATGTCCGTAAGTGTTGCAGTTACTTCCTTATACGGCATTGTATAGCGTTGTGATAAATAACGCATAGATGCTGCTAATTCACCATCCGGTCCACCAAATTGCGAAATAATTACCTGCGCCATTTTAGGATTGGTCTGACTAATCTTTACAGGATACTGTAAACGTTTTTCATAATTCCACATACACTAACATCCTCCTTCCTGCCATGGCCATGGTTCTTGAATCCAGTTCCACCTGTCTGTACAGGTCATATCTGAAAAATCGACGTTCAGAGGACCATAATACCTTGAATACTCTTCCAGCAATTGCTTTCTCTTCCTTGCATTTTCCTCAAAAAATTCCATTGCCTCCTGGTTAGTCGGGTGTGTATCCAGAAACAGCTTCACATCGTCCACTGCAAAGCTGGCTTCGTTAATGGCATTCAACAAATCTCTGCGGCAGGGACGCATATTATTTCTGCCATTCATATTGTCTCTGTCATTCATAGGATTTCCACAGCTCATGAATTGCACCCTCCTCTCCCACAAAATGGCATATCTAAATCGGCAAAAATTGTCCCTCTTTGCAATGCCATTCTAGGATGATAAATATTGTCCCAAGTCTGCCACGGCACATAGGCCATAGCCAGTGATTTTCTTTCTTTCACAGAACAAGGCATGGATACTGGAGTGCCGATGCATTCTGTTCTGCCTTTGCACTCGCAATTTCCACGCCTCATATTTACATTTCCACAACCATTATAATTCTGCATGTATAATACCCCTTTCTATCAGTCTGTACTTTATCATATGGGTATTATCCAAAAATGTGTCTTTTCTTTATTATGCATGTTGAATTACATACATTCTGCTATGTGTTCTGTTTCTTACTGCTGGTAGTAGTCGGTGCTTTGGTAAGTGTTACTTCCACCTTCGATTCCGTATACTCTCCATTGTTTTCCGGAACTTGAACAGTAATAGTAACGGTCTCACCTGCTTTATAATAAGCCATCTGCCCTTTCAGACTATCCATGCTTGAAACACTGCTGCCATCAAATGCAGTAATGATGGTACCTTTTGAAAGGCCTGCTTTTTCAGCCGCTCCCCCTTCTGTTACTTCAGCAATATAAACTCCGGTTGGCATATTGTACATCTGGGCGCCAGTTTCATTTACATCATAACCTTTGATTCCGAGATATCCCTGCTCGTCTTCGTCTACCTTTGTTCTGGTTTCTTTGTTCATAAGATTTTCAATGATATCACTGACATCAGAAATCGGGATTGCAAATCCCATGCCTTCTACTGTAGAATCACTAATCTTAGCAGAATTAATTCCAATCAGTTCCCCATTGATATTCAAAAGTGCCCCACCACTGTTACCTGGGTTAATTGCTGCATCTGTCTGGATGTAGTCACCATCGTATCCGTCAATGGTACGTTCTTTTGCACTAATAATACCGGTTGTAACAGACTGTCCATAGCCAAGTGCATTACCAATGGCAATGGCAGGTTCACCGACCTTCAAAGAATCAGAGTCACCGATAACAGCTGTCTTAATCTGATTCATAGTATCATCTGGAATGGAATCCAGTGGAACGGCTACAACAGCCAAGTCTCTTGCTGAATCCGTTCCTTTCACCGCTGCTTCTACACTTTCATCATTACAGAAGGTTACGGTCAATGTCTCACTGTTTTCTACCACATGATTATTTGTCACAACCAGCAGTTCCGAATCATTCTGTCCAATAATAATTCCGGAACCTGCGCTTTCACTCGGCACTTCCTGATAGCTTCCAAAGAAGCTCTGTACTTTCTGCACACTCATGTTCGTGATAGAAACAATGGATGGCATTGCATTTTCTACAATTGTAGAAATATCTGATGTAACTGAGCTATTGGCTGTAGTAAGCTGAGCACTTGACACTACCTTATTCGATGATGAGGCAGATGAACTATTATCCGTTTTCAGAACCTTACTGGTCAAATAGCTGCCACCTTCAAATGCTGCTCCTGCAAGTCCACCAACCAAAACAGCGCTAAGCGCGATTGCAACCACTTTTTTAGGAAATGGTTTCTTCGGCTTCTGTGGTTCCTGTGGTCCCTGTGGTTCCTGCTGATAACCATATCCACTTCCATTGTCCATATTGTTGTCTTCCGGTTTATAATAATTGTATTGATTTTCCATAACCAAAACCCCTTTCCGCTTTCTATGTTTCATAGTTTATTCCACAATTGTGACTAATTTGTGATGAAACATTTAAAAAAGGTTGAAAAAAGACCCTGGCACAACCAAGGTCTTCCTTCTTGCATCAATTAATCAAAATCTATAAAGTCCATCTCAAAAGTGTCTGAATTAACACTTTTCTTTAAATCATCATCGTCGGACTCATAATACTCATCATCATCGTCTTCATCATCTTCGAAGTCATCATCATTATAATAATCATCATAATTCTTCTGACTTTTCTTTTCATTCTCTTCAAATGATTCTCTCAAATCAGCCAAATCATCCTGTCCATCATCAAAGTAATTATCAGACGTATCATTTCCATAGTCATCGTCGTCCTCATAATCATCTTCATCATCATACAGATAATCATCATCTGACGGATCCGGCTGTTTCTTCGCCTTCTTTTTCTTTGATCCTTTCTGTTTCTTTGAGTCCTTCTTAGATAGCTTTTCTGGTATTTCTTCTAAATCAATACCATATTCATCATACAAATCATCCAATTCTAAGTTACGGTGGCGAAGCTTCACAGCGAGGGTAATCAGAATAATAAGCAAAATTACCAGACTGCATGCTGCTCCAACAAATATCCAGATAAAATTATCATACACAAAATTTGATATCTTTGTCAGCGTACTCTCAGACTTTTGTTCTGTACTAACTTCTTCCTGTGCTTCTACATCATAAGCTCTTTGATAAGTATTGTCCTGTGCATCATAAAGATAAAACCCACTGTTTCCTTCATTATCCGATGCATACACTACATAAAAATTATCTCTGTCCGGTACAAGCCATACTGGAAATTCTGTTCCATTAATCGACATACTTGCTTCATCATATTTCTTCTTCAAAGTTATCCCTGATATGTCAGCAAGAATTACGATTGACTTGTCCTCTGAAATCATAATCTCTTCACATGGATAGAAACTATCTTTTGTTGCATTGTATAAAAAGAATGCACTTTTTCCCTCACTGCTGGTTAAATATAACCCTTGTACAGTTCCATTCTGTTGAATGATCCCCTGATATGTGGCATCCTTATATGTAACCTCGCTTGCCATGAATCCTGCCGGAACAGAAGATTCTGAAAAAGAGGTTGATATGGTATATGCCGTTCCACCAATCTCAATACCATCAGATGACGCACCGGAAGAACTTGTAATCAGGCTCGGATCACCTTCAGCAATCGTAATATCGGCATAGCCAGCCTCACAGGTTACAGTCGCATTCTGTCTGTTCGTTACAGTTGCCGTTCCCTGCTCTATTCTTGTAGTTCCCTTGGCAAGTGCCTGGAACTGCATCGTAAATTCCACCCTGTCTTTACTTCCATTTCCAGAACCGGTATAGGTAAGCTGTCCTTCCGAGTTCTGGGTCACTCCGTCACCTTCTATAAATCGAAGATAGCTGGAATCATAAGACATCTGTACAGTTGCTTTTCCAAGAACATCATTCTTGGTAACCACAGTTCCGGTAACCGTAAATGTCTTTCCCACCGCAGTCTCTAAATCAGTAAAGAAAATAATGCCGCTTGCTGCAAATGAAGTTATTGGGAAACATGGTAATATAAAACATACTGTCAGAATCAGTGCTAAAATTTTTCTCATTTTCTTCATGGGTTTCTCTTCTCACTTTCATCTTCTTTCGTTCGATAAGTGCAAAATGCATATATCTCCGTTTATTATACATCTTTTTGGGATGGAAGTCTACTTTTATCAAAGGTTCTTTTAATAATCGATATCATTAATTAGCAAATCATAAAACACTGTTTATATCCATTTTCTCCTAAAATGTCTTCCAAATTATAAGCCGAAGCTGCCACGCTATTACTGTTCTGTAATATTTCATTCTGATTATTCACATTTTCTGGCAATTTCATCGGAAGCCCTAATGTCTGTACAAAAATGGCAGCCATTGTCCATGTACACCCCGCAACGGTGTAAGCACCACCAATTTTATTACTATTGGAAAAGCTGACATTGTTCATCGCATAATCTGTAAGTTCTGGTATATAATTTGAATCAAATTTACCTCCAACATCTTCCGATGCGTAAGTAGCTTCTATGGATTCAAGATAAATATAAATCAAATTCCTTTTTTTCAGGAAACGCAATGGAAACACCCCTTGGATCCACATAATTTTCCTGTATAAATTCCGATTCTGTTTTTTGATTTTTCAGATAATTTCCCACATCTAATTCTATATACATATTGTATACGGCACTCAATGTAGTCCCAATTGATAGGCTCATTACCAAGAACATACTCGTAATTGTTGCTTTCTTTTTATTTTTCATTTCCAGTAAAAAAGCAGTCATCATCAGAGACATAACAATTGCAATAGGAACACACCTATTTTCCCCATCTGTAACAACTTCCATATTCGTTCCATCTAACGGAACTTTTAAATGAAATATAATCTCATCTATTGATAATCCACCCCAGCTTTCCATAACCCATCCCACCAATTTGTAAAGTGCCAAGGACAGCCCTGATAGCAATGCCAAACAAATCCCCAGTATAAAATATAAACTTTTTCGTATTCGTTTTCCCATGCTTTTTCAAACCTTTCTTCCAATTTCATCTCTTTCTTGCTTGTATTCAAACAACTCATTATCGTTTTGCGCCATTCTTTTCGTACCATCACAAAATCTATTGGAATTCTAGATAACCCTTCGTTTTTAGCACATTTACTTTTATTAATTTTCCTGTCATACGTTTGATATATCACCTCTTGACACATCCATATATTTACTGATAAACTATACCACTGTAGCCAATCTTTTATCACACAGGAGGCACTTATGACACCTTTACATAAAAAAAGAAATATTAATATCGATTTGATCAGATGTTGTGCTATCTTTACTGTTATTTCCGTGCATTTCTTTCGAAACAGTGGATTTTATGCTGAACCCCTTATTGGATGGAGAATGTTACTCATGACATTTATGCGAACTACATTCATGATTTGTGTTCCTCTCTTTCTACTGATAACTGGTTATTTAATGAATAGCAAAGAACTAAATGTCAAATATTATCATGGTATTATCCATACGTTACAAATATACATCGTATCCACGATATTGTGCATTCTATTTGAACGCTATTATTTACACAATAATCTATCTATAAAATATGCTGTCTTCTCAATATTTGGTGGAGACATTGCTTACTCTTGGTATGTAGAAATGTACATCGGGCTTTTCTTGCTTATACCATTTTTAAATATCCTATACCATGGATTAGAAACACAAAAGAGAAAACAATTTTTAATTATAACGCTCCTTTTTTGTACAGCTTGTCCTTCCTTGTTAAATATTTTTGATCTGTTTAATTCAGATTTTTGGATTCGTCCTTCCGTGTCATCTACCTATGTGACTTTACTTCCCGACTGGTGGACTATGCTTTACCCGATAACTTATTATTATATCGGTGCTTACATCAAAGAATACGATATAAAACTATCTACAAGAAAAACTATTTTTCTCCTCCTTGGTTCTCTAACCATTTTTTCAGTATTTAACATTTATCGTAGCTACCCAGACACTTTTGTTTCTGGTGCATACAATGATTGAGGAGGATTTGAAAATGTAACGACAAGCACCTTAGCTTTCTTACTTTTATTGCATTTAAATTTGAAAAATATGCCTTCACCTTTTTCAAAAATAATTCTTAAAATATCCAGTTTATCCTTCGGTGCTTACTTATTGTCATATATTTCTGACGGTATAATATATCCTTATTTGATATCCTCCGTTCCTGATATGTCACATCGTTTGAAATGGTATATTGTTGTTGTTCCATTAAGTTTTACCTGCGCACTCATATTATCAGAAGTTGTTGCTCTAATATGCAAACTATTAAATATTGCACATAATTTAATAAAAACATTCATAACAGGAAGATAAAATCGAGTAGGTAAGAGGACTTTCACCTCGAACTTCTCACGGACCCGTACGTGAAAGTCTCCCTTCATACGGCTCTTATCATTTAACAATACGAATACATTTTGCTTCAATGAGCAAATAACTTAGGCTCTCGTTTTCTTACAGACAAGAGCCATTTTTCTGCCCTTCGTTCTGTGTCCACGGAAATTTTTATATTTACACATTGCCCATTTTACTAATCTACGCTCTATACACTGAAGTGTATATTTCATCGCTGAAGGATTAAATTTCCCAAAGTAGTTAATCCAACCTCTCAACAGTGGATTTAAAATTTCTGCAATCATGTTGATTTTACATCCAGTTTTCTTATAAATTTCTAACGATTTTATCTTATCCCTGAATGTTTTAGCTGACATTTTACTGACCGATGCTATAAAGTTTGAATACAGATTCCACCTCACGCTGGACACCCTTGCTGTTCGGCTATACACTTCCTACTATCTGGGCGTGTTCAGGACTTTCACCCGTTAGAGCGCGCCCATAGCGCGCAAACTAAGAAGAAGCACTATCCCGAAGGATAATGCCTCTCTTTTTAGTGTCCAGTTGCATAAAGTTTGTCCAGCTTTTTTAATTCATTAAAAGTATCTATTTCAATTACATCCTCAAATTGACACTCTCTGATATGCACCTTATAGTTCTCTTTCTTGTACACCATCGGAACCTGATCCCAGTACCTCTCTTTTCCACCTGGCGAGTGATATACTCCATCAATATCATGTGCTAACTTGTTCCCATCTTCCTCAGTCCAATAGGAAATCCCAACCATCTGATGACAATGCAGCCCACCAACCTTTTCCTCTATCACAATCCCTTTCTCATTCGTAACAAGACACCAGTCCTCTGTTCTTTCAACCGGGATTCCAAGAAAATTCGTTTCGTATTCATATTTGCGAATCAGTTTCTTATTTTTCAACAATAAATCCGCCTCTAAAACATATGCATTCTGTAATAAATATTCTACACAAACTGCAGATGAAATATTATTTGCCTCGTTATAAATTGGATTCTCAACAAACTTGATATTCGGATATTTATATAATAACTGATCAAACTGCTCGCCTAAATATCCTCTTACAATAATGATCTCAGGAATTTCTGCTTCTACAACGGCATCCAATAACGTATCAATAATCCTTACCCCATTCACTCTTACAAGCGGTTTTGGTGTATTAAATGTTATAGGAACCATTCTGGATCCAAATCCCGCTGCAAGGAACACCGCTCTCTTTACCCTATAAGGCTCCAGAGCCTCCACACCTGCCTCAGTAATTCTTCCATTGTTAATATAACCTTTTTCAAACAGATCTTTTAACACTTTATTAATAGTTCCAACAGAACATTTCATTTCATCCGCTAATTTTCTCTGCGTCAATACCTGATCTGCTTCTGTAAGAAAAAATAATATATCAAATTCTTTTTTTGTTAACATATATATTCTCCACTACCCCAATACCACAATGAGAATAATTCTTACCGCCGAATGTCTAATGATGGTATAGTTTTTTATAACACAATCGGTATCAGATAGATTCCCAATGCCAAAACTGTAACAATAATCGTTGCTATTTTCCAGATTTTATATTCTTTATCCAGTTTTTCTTTTTCTTCTTTACTAGGTTCTTCGATAATTCCAATTTCATCTTCTATTGCAAGCAATTTCGCTTCTCTCTTTTTAGTAAATGCATAATAGAATATCACACATACTACCGTAATAACTGCAGACGTCAGAAGAGCAGTTTTATCAGCAAAAATCAACATAAAACAATAGATTATAATAGTAACAAAGCACCCCACCTTACCAAGCGGCGCTTTATATGGTCTCTTCATATCTGGATAATTCTTTTGCAATCCCAGATAGGCCAAACAGCCAATCATGTAGCAGACAGCCAATGAAATCAATGACACTGATGCAATATAATCAATTGAACCTGTTGCGATTAGAATAAAATTAATAATACCTACCACTACAACTGCTACATGCGGTGTCTTAAACTTTGGATGAATCTTTCCAAGAAATGCCGGAAGGGCGCCATCTTCTGCCATTGTATAAATATATCTGGCAGGTGCAGCGATTCCCGGATTAATCGTTGACAAATCACCACCGAAGGCAATTCCTATGCAAAGAAGAATAATTGGAAGTCCAACAAGACCTGCTGCCTTTAATCCCTCCGCATATGGAGCATCTGCTACTGCAAGGACACCATAGAATTCTTTTGGAACAAGTCCTACCAAAAACCACTGAAATAATGCATTTAATGAGAATACCAAAAAGACTGAAATTTTCAGTGCACGTGGCAGATTGTACTGTGGATATTTTGTCTCAGCCCCCATAGACACACAAGTTTCAAAACCTGTATAACACCACCAAACCAGACCGAAAATGTACATCATTTCCTTAAATGGAGGAAGTGCATTCATCGCTATTCCTCCAAAATATTCCACATGAATCTTCGGAATCATATAAAGGAACCATGCTATCGCACATCCCCAAAAGAAAAACATAAAGGCTAGCTGAGCCTTCCCAGACTGCTCAATTCCTCTAAAATTCAAAACCAGAAAAATTGCGATCAGAATGATTGCAATAATTCGTGAATCCAACCAGGCAATATCTATCCTAAGCTGCTCAAGCAAGATTTTAAAATAATTCGCAAAAGCAAGCGTTTCTCCTGCACCAATCGCTACAACAGAAATAATATAATGCCATCCAGAAAGATTTGCCCACAAACGGTTTAAACCTCTTTTTGCATAATTGTATGTACCCCCTGCACAAGGCAGTGCTGCTGACATTTCGCCATAAATCAGGCATGGCCAGATAGAGATCAGAAGGGCTATAAATGTAAACCCTATAATCCAGGAGCCTACCAATCCAATCTGTGCAGAACCACATGTAAAAAGTCCTACGCCAACAACTGTTCCTATTGTCATGCTTATTGACTCTTTTAATCCCAGCGCACGAACCAACTGATTATTTTGATTTCCTTCCATAATGCATCTCCTCAATTTAACATAATAAATAATCTACATATTTTTCAGCCATTATTCTCCAGTTCTCCAGGGCTTCTCCCATTACTGCGCCACAGGATTCCCTGTACATCGCCCATACAAACCAGTAATATGCAATAATAGCGGTATATGCCATAAAATGAAACTTCGTCGTTTCATTATAGTTTTCTTGTAAATACTCCTTAATAAACCGTTCCGCCTCATCAAACTCGTACATTGCATCTACAATGTAATATCCCACATCAATTCCTGGATCTGAATACCCGGAATACTCCCAGTCAATCAGTATGACTTCTCCATCCGGTTTAAACATCCAGTTTGGTTTATAGGTATCTCCATGACAGAAACACTTTTGGATGCCATCACCAAGGGTTCTCTCATAAACAGTTCCGATTTTCTTCTTAAGATTTTCATATTGTCTGAAACACTCTGGATCCTTGCTCAGAAGCAATGCTTCCATATCTCCCGCATCTTCCCATGGCTTCATACCATAATCAACCTTCACATCTGAACGATGAAGCTTACGTAACACTTCCAGAACTTTCTTTGAATCCTCAAATGACGTATAATCTGGTTCTCTGAATTGTGGCACAAAAACTGATATCTTCCATCCCTCATTTACATCCGCATAAATATAAGTAGGATCAATCCCAATCTCTTTTGCCTTAATAAGCGAGGTCTTTTCGTTCTTACGGTTAATGATACTTTCCGTTCCGTCACCTGGATGACGGTAAATATAGTCAACCCCATTAATTTTAAAAATAAATGAGGTATTGGTCATTCCTTCACTTACATTTCTGAAATCAACAATATCTTCTTCGTCGCACCGGAAAATCAGTTTAATATTACGGATAATCTCACTATGCGTATACCCAAGATACTGTACATCAAATTCTCTTAATTCTTCAAAATAATCAAATTCAAATATACTAGAAGCGGTATACTCCTTAAAATACATTGGAGGCAACTCATTCAAATAATCTTTTACCAGACGTTCCCAGAATTCGTTATTATATTTTCCCACTTCTCGGTCTGCCTCTGCTAACGCAACAAACGCATCTGAGAAATCCTTCCTCCAAAATGCATGTCCTAATAAAATCTGCCCCTGGCTTCTTCCCTTCTCCATTGCAATAATTCTGCCATCAGAATCTGTATCTGCATAAATCTCATTCATCTCTTTCTTTACAGAAATGCCTGCATTAAATGTCTGATACTCAAACTGATGAAAAGGATTTTCCACAAAATAGCTATCACTCACGCAAACATATGTATTTTTTAATTCTTCTCTTGCAAGATATAAGCTTTCAATATTATTTTTGATGTTGAAAGCATCATTTATGATGAATTTCACGCCATATTTATCTTCCAAGTAATAAAACATTTCTTTTTTATAGCCTATCACCACTGTGATATTCTTGATTCCGGCTTCCTGCAATTGTTGAATCTGACGTTCGATCAGCTTTTCACCCTTTACTTCAAACAATCCTTTTGGCTGCTCCAAAGATAAGGGAATGAATCTTGTGGATGCGCCTGCCGCAAGAATTACTGCATTATTTACCCGATATGGCTCTAGGGCATGCATTCCCTCCTCTGTTAATCTGGAATTTCGGATCATCCCCAGTTCTTCTAATTGATTATACACAGACTGATTACCAGTTATCCGTACACTCTCAATTTCTGACAGATTGCTGGCACGTCCAAGGCTGCCATCATACAGACTATTAAGCACATAAAATTCTTCTTTATTCATACTGTTCTCCTTTTATACCTTTACAGATGAAGTAAGTCCTCTGAGTACCGCTTTTAATATACTTCCCTTACAACTTTGATAAGGCTTACCTGACAAATAAAGCTGCTCTACCTTTATTTCTTTTATTTTATCCTTCGGAACCACATACGGATTGGCAGATAAAACTACCATATCTGCTATTTTCCCCACTTCAAGGCTTCCTCTTTCCTTCTCGTCAAATGCGGTATAATAACCATTATATGTACACATACGTACTGCTTCTTGTACAGAAACTGCTTCTCTTTGATTATCGTTATTAACTGCTCGATCAATCCAGATGATAGGATCTGGGGAAGTGCACGGAGCATCTGAACCAAGAGAAATAAAAATTTCATTCTCCTGTAATGTCCGTATCGGATTTAACCGTTTACATCTATCAGCTCCAAGAATTTCTGTCAGATACTCATCTGGCTCTTGTTTCCAATTAATAAATGCACTCTGCATAGGCATGAGAATATGATACTCCTTACATATCCTGATGCCTTCCTCCGTCGGCAGACAATCATGAATAATTCCATGTCTGTGATCCTCTCTTGGATAATCATCCAGCGCCGCTTTCAGTGCCTTACATGCCTGATCAAATGCTTTATCTCCAATAGCATGCAGTTCAATCTGAAGTCCCGCTCTATTAGCTTCTTTACAGAAATCGATTACTTTTTGGTCATCGTAATACAGAACCCCATCTCCGCCAATATCATCCACATAATCCGCATTCATCGCAGCATCATGTGAGCCAAAACACCCATCAAGTGCACATTCAAAACAACCTCCTATACGAGGCAGTTTTCTGCTTGTTGCCACTTTAACATTAAGCGATTGTGGATATACTCTTAACTGGAAATCATTTGTTAACCCTTTCGCAAAGATCTTTTCCATCGTAATATCCAGGTTACCAGCAAAACCCACTCCACTCACCGTATGAATACAGCCAATTCCTTTACTCGCCTGAAAATCCACTGCTTCTTGCATATTCCGAAACAATTCAGAAAGCGATAAAGAATTAGAAAGATAATTCGAAACCTTAAAAAAAGCTTCTTGATTCATTTCTCCCGTATCTGGATGATAACCTCTGAGACTCTTCACACTGTCTTCCAGTTTTTCAAGCAATCTGGAATTGATAACACAAGCATGTCCATCATATTTCACAACCATAATTTCTTTATCCGGACATACCAAATCCAGTTCTTCCCTGCTTACCAGCTTTTTCTCTGCTACAGAGTACGGAGATGCCCCAAAAGCAATCAGTGTTTTTGCTGATGATTTTTGAGAAAACTCCTTTACCATTTCCAGAATCTCCACATTAGACTCTGCATCCATAACATTAAGCCCTGCATGAAACGTTGAAAAAGATGCAAAATGTTGATGGGTATCAGCAAAAGATGGAAGCAAGGCTCTATCACTGAGCGGAATCATTTCTGCCTGTTCATATTCCTTTGGCAGCGTATTACCAACATATTGGATTCTCCCTTGATCCTCTACCAGATACCGAAAAACATCATTATTCTGATTTACAGTTACAATATTTCCAATATAACATTTCATAATTTTTCTCCATGTCCGCTTTCCTATCTGTAACTTAGATCAAGCTGCGCTAGCTCATAATAATTGTCAATCTCCATAATATCCGACTTATTACAATGTCTTATTTCTACGTGATAGTTTTCTTTCATAAGTACAAGCGGAATGAATTCCCAGAAATAGTCTTTTCCACCTTCTACATTATTATATACATGTGCAAAATCTGCTCTCAGCTTTGCGCTATCCGCTTCATTCCAATAAGAAATTCCGTAATAATTATAACAATATGTATTTCCTTTTTGATAATCGATAATACATCCCTTCTCATCCTGCCTAAAGCTCCAGTCATCTGTTTCCAAGGAGTACGCTCCAAGAATATTGCTTGTATATTGATATTTTGTAATAATATCTGGATTCGTGATATATAAATCTGCTTCGCATAAATAACAATTGTCAATCGCATCCAGTACCGCTATTGCTGACGAAATATTATTTGTCTTGTCATATTCATCATTATCAACCAGTTTTAAAAACGGATACTTTCTAAGAAGTTCATCAAAACGCTCTTTTTTATATCCTCGAACAATCGTAATATCTTCAATTCCAACGCGAACAAGAGCATCTAATAAGGTATCTAAAATCCGGATACCATTTACCGTTACAAGTGGCTTTGGTCTGTCAGATGTAGCCGGCATCATACGAGAGCCGAATCCCGCAGCCATAACAACTGCCTTTCTTACACGGTATGGTTCCAAAGCCTCCATACCTTCTTCTGTTACTTTTATCTTATTTCCGATTTTTTGTATCCACTTATTTTTCTCCAATACCTCAAGTGATTTACTGATCATAGTTCCTGAGATTTTCAAAGAATCAGAAATCGCCCTAAGCGCATAGTCCTGTTCCTTGCAGCGCTCCAAATACGTCATAATTTCAAACTCATATCTGTTCATACTTTTCCTCTTTCTTTTTTATATTGAACACTTAAACGATACATTAATATTTATTATAGCATATATCTCACATATTTTGTACCATATTTTTTCAATTTTTAAAAATTACTTTCTATATTTGAACATTTCATCAACAAAAAAAGTTTCTTTGAACCTAAGAATCTGTGGTTTCAAGCTTAGGTTACAAAAGAAACTTCTTTTCATATATTTATTTTAATTTTTATATTCCAGATAAGATTTCTCTGTATCAATAATATTACAAGTATGCAATGGCACGCGTTCCTCTTCAGGTGGAAATTGCATATAATTTCCATAAACTCTTGTTAAATAATAATCATATTTTGAAGGAACAATAATTTCCATGTCATCAAACGGAAGTTTTACACCCTCTCCATATACATCCATCGGAACTGCCTCTCTTTTAGGAGTATCCGATACCATACAACTTACAAGTTTACCATTTTTTGCGGCATACTTCTTTACCAATTTTTCTTTCTTTATACCAGCTTCTCTCCGGGTAAGATTACCTTTTAAGCATTTATAAATCCTTGCAAATATTTTCCGATATCCTTGAAGCTTTTGTATATCTCCCGCTTGATATAAAAAATTATCATATATGACACGTTTCATCATAAATATAATTTTACTTATTGGATTTTCCGGATAATAATCAAGAGGAAATATATCCATATAAATTCCATGATTGATATCATCATTTTGTGTTCCTATTTCCCAAAATGTAGTATCACTTCTCCGCAGTTTTGCAAATGGCTGACAGTATTCCTTTTCACTTTCTAAATTCTGCACGAAATAATTATCCGGCAATAATGCAGGTGCTTTCTTACAAAAAGTCTCATAATCCTTTCTTAACATTACAACATCAATATCGTCATCCCACGGAATAAACCCTTTATGTCTGACCGCACCTAATGCAGTTCCATATCCTGCATACCATTTCAAATGCAATTGTTCACATACACCTGCAAATTCATTTAATATTTCTTTTTCTACTTCTTTCACGTTTTCTATTTTATTATTCATTGTTTATTTTTTCCTCTTTACCATTTTAAGAATCATTCCAATTAATGGATCCTTCGTTATAATCAAAAACAATCCATATACAACAACACAACCACTGACAACTGAAATAATATTGAACCAGTATCCCAAACCAAAACTCTTAAAGATTTGTGCAATTGGTATAAACAGTAATGATACAAATAAATATTTCAAATTATTCAAACCAAACAATCCTGTTTTCATTTGTGTGTGTCTCTCAAAATACCTCACACATAATACAACAACAAGCATACAAGCAACCATTGTTGTAAATAATGAGGAAAATGCAGAGAATTTTCCAGTAAATACTAACAAGAAATTACTTATGCCGTTAAATATTCCACCATAAAGCAAATATAATGTTAAACGTTTTTCGAATCCCCAGACATACATCATCAAATTCGTCACTACCGACTCAAAACCATATACAATTCTTGCCACTGCTGCGAGCACCAGAACTGCATAAGCATATGTATACACATCCTTTGTGTATAACCACATGATTTCTTTTGACAAAACCAGGACACCAACTGCCATAGGTAAAAGAATTGAAAAATACACGCGAACAGTTTCTTTAAAAGTAGATAAATATGCTTCTTTATCTCCCAATCCTATATAACCAGAAAGTCTTGGTATTGCTACTGTCAACAACGACAACGGGATTGTTGAAATCATCCCAACCAATGTATAAGGAATCGTGTATTCTGTTACTGCAATATCATTAACAAACGGACTTAACATAATTTTATCCAGCTGAGTATAAAGCAACTCAATGTTAACAAGTAATAACGATACAATCAACGGTATGATATGTTTCTTGATTTCAATATTTTTAAAGGAAAATCTGAACTGACGCTTTAAATAACAAAAACTAATAAAATTGTTTAACAGTACCGTCATACTGACTACTACTGAATATATCACAACATCTGTCGGTTTTCTTACAAATGCAAAAATAGCCACAAAATACAAAACACGGACTAGAATTGTCTTTTTCGTGATAAATGCATAATTCTCAACAGCTTCATTCACAAATTCAATATAAAATACATTCGATACCATTTGAATGATCATTGTTAAATAAACATAGGTATCTATTCCATTTCCACGGATAACAATATAGATAATATAAAATACCGTAACCAGTAAATTAGAAAGGATTCCAATAAGGAACAAACTAGAAAATACTTTTTCAGTTTTCTCTAAATCACTTTTTACTTTACTTATTTCGCGAACCCCATAGTTATAAATACCAAAGGCACCCAATATAAAAAATATCTGAAATTCTGCATAGACACGATTATACACTCCATACAATTCCGGAGTAAGCAGGCCTGCAATATAGGGACCTACAAAAAGTGGAACCAACAAATTAAATACATTCAATATTACCTTATAAATTGCATTTTTTGCTAAAGATGATTTCAAATTCGTTCTCCTTTTTTTAAGCAACCTTTGATTTTAAAAAGTAACTGTGATATTCTCCACATTCCTTTCGCATTCAAAATTGCTATAATCTGCTGATTTTTTGAAAATTCCTTAAAAGCATTATCTTTTTTGTAATTAGGATATTGTTTTAATACATAATTACGCATTTCCCAAATAATCTTTCCCTTTTCCGGATTATTCTGCTGAGCGACACGATTAATGGAAGTAATTAAAATATGTTCAATATACATATACTCTAGATCATATGCATATTTTTCATACAAAGAATGTTCCTTTGCAAAGCCCACAATTTGATCCATTACCTTTAATATATCCAGATTCTTTCTCGAATTATGATTATGCATAGTAGAACCTTCCCGGCAAAATGCATGATAAAATGCTTCCTCGCAATACGCAACCTTTTCAGTTTGCATCAATAGTTGCATTCCAAAGCAAAAATCTTCATACCACAACCCTGCTGGAAAGCGAATATTACCTACCATGTCTCTTGCAAATATTTTATTACACACAGATCCGCATTTTCTAAACTTTCCTACATCTGATTGTCTATGATATACATCATATTCCGGGTAATGATCCACTGTATTACATATTACAATATTCGCATCCTCTTCAATAGCTTTCAGGTACATTGTTTCAAACATGGTAAGATCTACCCAGTCATCACTGTCTACAAAACCAACATATTCCCCTTTTGCATAATCTAATGCCATATTCCTGGCACTTCCCTGTCCCCCATTTTCCTTCCAAAATGACCGAACACGCCCTGGATACTTTTCCACATATTGATCAATAATTACCTGAGATTGATCTGGCGATCCATCATTCACAACAAGGATTTCAAGCTCCTTCAGTGTTTGATTGACCAATGAATCCAGACATTTACTTAAATACTGTTCCACATTATAAACCGGAACAATGACACTTACTTTCATCCACTTACTCCTCCAATATGCGAATCCACTTTTTTAAAACACTTTCTTTTGAAAATGTCTGCGCTTTTTTTATTGCTGCAGCAGACATTTGCCCCCTTAATCTTTCATCCTTTAGAAGTTTTTCCAAACAACGAAGATACTTCCGTTCATCATTATCTGGGATCAGATATCCATTCATCCCGTCATCTATAATTGCTTTCGGTCCAACTCGTACATCATATGCTATTACCGGAAGACCTACGGAAATAGCCTCTAATAAAACAAATGGTAATGCCTCTGTATAAGATGTCATCATATACAAAATCGACTGTTCCATTTCCTGAATTACCTTGTCATGCTCCACTGCTCCCATCAGCTTCACTTCGTCTTCTAAATGATTGACCTGAATTAACTTCTGTAAGTTGTCTTTTTCATCTCCATTACCAATAATTTTCAAAACTGGTTTGTTTTCAATCTGTAACTTTCCCCAGAGATTGATCATGCGTTCAAACCCTTTTACTTTATCCAGCCGTCCAACCGCAATTACTTGATTTTTCACATCCAAGTATCCCTTTACTGGTATGCTTTCCAAAAAATTAGGAATCACTACTCGACAAGTATGTGAATTCTTTTGCATCATTTCGTCGATTTCTTTCTTCAGGGATTCTGTCAACAACACAAAATAGTCAATCCTACTATAATTGTTCTGAAAATCCTTTATTAATTTCTTACTAAATCTATGATCATGATGCAGCTGGGCAATTTTTTTTACATTTGCTTTCCCATATTTGGAAAGCAACACGGAATGTTCATTTCTAGTCGAAATAATAACGCCATCGTCTATTTCTTTAAATTTCTGAACCATAACCTTTTGTTTCAAAAATAGTACTTTAACTGAATAGAAACCTTCCTTCAGAATTCTGATAAGGTGCTTTCTGTGTACGGCATCTTTAAATTCTTCCTTATTCGGATGTACATCTGTTAAATAAGTAATTTTTACACGCTCATCCAGATGATACACAGGATTTCCCAAATTATATATACATAACACTTCAACTGCATAGCCTTGCTCGACCAAGGCATTTGCCAATAATGTAATTGCCATTTCGACTCCACCATGCATCATATGAAGACTGGTAATATACACTTTTTTCACTTCTGTACTCCTTTCTCCGTTGCAATTTTATTGTTCATTTCTCTTTTCAATTTTCTTGCACTGGTATGTGATCATTCCTATAATAAGAGCCATATAAATAGAAGCATTCGGTCTTCTTAAAATTGCTCCTGAAAAATATGCCAGTCCAATTTGCAAGAAATATGCCAAAGCCAGAATGAAATTAAACAAAAAGTATGCATCTTTGAAATATTTCATCAACGTCTTTATAATCAGAAAAACAAAATAAGCAACAAACAGCATATACAATGTGAAACCGACATAACCATAATAATAATAAATAGCAGGATAATCATTTTCAAGGTCGTATCCTTCCATCTCTGTATACTCAATTCCAAAAAGCTTTGTCAGCATATCACTCTTATTCCAAATCAGTTTCGCATTAATTCGCTTTTGCAGTCTGACGTCAGCCAATGTATATGCATCCGGCATCCATCCATACTCTGCGAGTACTTGTGCAGCCCCATGTTTTTCTACCAAGCCTTCATCTAGTGAATCTTTATATATTTCCACAAGCCTTTTTTGCAATTCTGTACTTTTCAATACATCATTTAAAGTGATAACGTCACTCGAAGAAATAATGGATTCTTTTTGTTTTTCAATTTCTGTGTTTTCTTCTTCTCGTTTTCCACTCGCATAATTTTCCATATGATATCTTGGCGAGACCGGATATACTAATGTTGCTCCAACAATCAATATAACAGAAGTAATGATCATGGCAGGCTGAATTCTTTTCTTGTCTCTATCCGAGATAAAATAATCCACAATATAAAACAATATGATTCCGCCAAACAATCCATAAATAGCCAGATAGCATGCCTTGGTTCCATTTATTAGAAAGACTACTGTGATCAGAAACATAGATAACAGAATAATAATTTCTTTTTTCAGTTTAATCGTAAAATAAATAATAAATGGAGCCATTGATATCAGTATAATACTCTGGGCATTTGCATTCGCGAACCAACCTGTATATCCTATTTTGTATACATCATACGTATACACACCTGTTCCTGTAATATATGCAAGAATCATACTGGCACAGATAACTATAAAATTGACAACAAATCCCTTTACAATCTGCTCTCTATGAGTTTCTCTATCAAACAGATAACAAAAAGAAATTGCTAAAATTGGCATTTGTACAACTTTTAACATATACGATACATCTGCAAAAAAGCTTAAATATCCGTTAACATAACATGATACCACATGAAGCACGCAGTATATTCCTATTATCCCCATCAACAAAATAAAACCCAGTTTTCTGCGTTTCATTAATACATAAAATGGAATCGCAAGCATTACCAAAAGCCTGAGATATCCTGCCATCGTCCCTATCGGACTGTCATATTGAAAATATGCTAATATGTCTAAAAATGGTTGTGCAACAACCAATACAAACAACCAATTTCCTTTTATTTTTTCTAACATCTTCATACCCCTAATTTATTTTTCTTATAAGTTTCACTACTGTTTTTGTGCAAAAAATATGCTTCTTGATTATACGCTTAATAAAACTGTTTTCCTGAAGAAACACGGCATTTTTTCTCCATTCTGGAAAATGATGGTCTAAATAAATAAAGCCTTTTTCAATAAATTCATTCACCAGTTCCTCCTCTTCCTGATAAATCTGTTGTAGATTATACACAGTAATCCTGTTGATCACAAACTGTTCTAAATAGGTATATATTCTTTGATAATCCTCTTTTTCCCCTTTTTCATATTCCTCGCAAACCTTATCTAATATATGAAAAACATCAAAAACATTCTTCTTTACTACTGTAGATTCACTGCCTGGATGAATTACATAATCTACAAGAGGAACCCCCACACTCCCTATTCTAGCACCTCTTGCAAAAATCTTCTGCATAAAGACAACATCTTCATACTTTAGTCCTACCGGAAAATCAATCCCATTATCAACTAAAAATTTTCTATTATACAACTTATTCCACGGACTTGTATTTATCCGATAAAGCAATTCTGGCTTTTCATAAACAGTAGAATTCCCGCAGGATTCGAAATGAATGGTTTTCCGAGACTCCGATGCCACTTCATAATAATCACACACGACAACATCCAAACCGTCTTGTTCTATTTTTTTATACAGTCTTTCACAAAAAACAACATCTACACTGTCATCACTGTCTATGAAGGCTATATACTTTCCCTTCGCTTCCTGTATTCCTCGATTTCTCGTCCTGCTTATTCCGATATTTTCCTGCTCAAACACTCGTATTTTATCCGGATATCTTTCCTTATACTCACATAGAATATCCTTACATCTATCTACTGAGCCGTCGTTAAAAGCTAAGATTTCTATATTCTGAAATGTTTGTTTCACAAGACTGTTCAAACATTTATCCAAATATTTTTCTGCATTGTATATCGGAACAACAATACTTATTTCCGGCATTTTATCACCTCAATTTACTTGTTAAAATACTCGATGATTGCATCTGCAATTCGAGCACTTGCTTTTCCATCACCATATGGATTAGATGCATTACTCATACCGTCATATACATCCTGACAGGATAACAGCTCATCTATCATATTATAAATAGTTTCTTCTTCCGTTCCTGCCAGTTTCAAGGTTCCAGCTTCTACTCCTTCTGGACGTTCTGTCGTATCACGAAGTACAATGACCGGTTTCCCTAAAGAAGGTGCCTCTTCCTGGATGCCACCACTATCTGTCAATATCAAATATGACTTATTCAATAAATTATGAAATTCCAATACTTCCAATGGTTTAATTAATTTCACCTTATCACAATCACCAAGAATTTCATTTGCTGTATTAACAACAATAGGATTTAAATGCACTGGATATACGACTTTAATATCATCGTATTTTTCAACAATTCTCTTAATTGCACGGAACATGTTACGCATTGGTTCTCCAAGGTTTTCACGGCGGTGTGCAGTAAGCACAATAAGCCTTGAACCCTTCGCCCACTCTGTAATTTCATCTTCAAATTGCTCATTTACTGTAGTCTGTAAGGCATCAATTGCCGTATTACCGGTTACATAAATAGTTTCTTCTTTCTTTCCTTCATCCAGCAAATTCTGTTTACTTCTTTCTGTTGGCGCAAAATTCATATCAGCCACTAACCCAACAAACTGGCGATTGATTTCTTCTGGATACGGAGAATATTTGTTATATGTTCTAAGTCCTGCTTCCACATGCCCAATTGGAATCTGATGATAAAATGCTGCCAGTGCACCTGCAAAAGTTGTTGTGGTATCTCCATGAACCAGGACAATATCAGGTTTTACCTTCTCAATTACTTCTTCAAGTCCTTTCAATACACGCACCGTAATATCTGACAGTGTCTGTCCTTGTTTCATAATGTCTAAATCATAATCCGGTTTAATTTGAAATGCATCCAACACCTGATCAAGCATCTGTCTGTGCTGAGCTGTCACACATACAATCGTTTCCATTTCCTCTCTTTTCTGCAACTCTTTAACTAACGGTGCCATCTTTATTGTTTCTGGTCGCGTCCCAAACACTGTCATTACTTTAATTTTCATTTTTCTTTCCTTTCTTCGCGAGCTTTAAGACTTCTATAATAAACTTGATGTTACTTACGAAAAACCGTTTCATCCGCTTTGGTTCTTTTACAATCCTGTATAACCATTCTAAATTACATTTGACAAAGAATTCAGGAGCTCTCTTTTTCATTCCGCTAAGGACATCAAAGCTCCCCCCCACACCTATAAAGATGCCCTTTTCGAAGCGTTCATAGTTTTTATATATAAGTATTTCTTGCTGAGGTATTCCAAGTGCAACCAATACAATATCCGGTTGCTCATCTGCTATCTCGTCAAACACTTCTTCTTTATTATTTACATATCCATCTTTATAACCTGTAATTCTAATATTGGGATAGTCCTGTGATATTTTTTTGATTAATGCTTCTATTACTTCTGGTTTTGCCCCGAAAAGATAGATACTTTTGCTCATCTGATTTGCCTGTCTCAATAGATATTGGCAAATTTCAACCCCAGTAACTCTTTCTTCAATTGAATATCCTAAAATATTTCCAGCTTTTACCACTCCAATTCCATCTGGTACAATCTCTACATCTTTATCTTCTAGCACATTTTTAAATTGTAAATTTTTTTCAGCAATCATAAATGTTTCTGGATTAGCTGTGACTACAAACTTCTTTTGTCCCTTTTCCAAACATTCCGTTAACTTTTTCGTATATGAATCATATCCATATAAATAAGTTTTTTCAAAATAACGTCGCATAGATTCCTCCAATTATTAAAACCAGAAAATAGTAGACTGCCCCAGATTTTAATCCAAGACGCCCTACTATTTTCCCTACTCGCTCTTTTCTTCTCTTTTTCCCATATTTTCAGACACTTCGGCATCAAAGCCTTCTGTGCTTTCTTTCATAAACATAATCTTAATTGTCATAAAAATCAACCTAATATCCATCAAAATAGAATAATTCTGTATATACATTAAATCCAATTTCAATTTATCATATGCCGTTGTATTATATTTTCCATATATCTGAGCAACACCAGTCAATCCACCCTTTACTTTCAATCTGTACGCAAACTCTGGTATATCTTCAGTATACGCTTTCACATGTTCCACTCGCTCTGGTCTCGGTCCAACAACACTCATATTGCCTTCTAATATGTCAAGCATTTGTGGCAATTCATCTATTCTAGTCTTTCTTATAAAGCTTCCTATTGGTGTAATTCTAGGGTCTTTTTCTGTTGCTGGAATTACCTGACCATTTTTCTCTGCATCCACAATCATACTTCTAAATTTGTGTATTTTAAAAACCTTACCATTAATTGTACATCTTTCCTGACGGAACATAACAGGTCCACCATCATACACTTTAATCATGATTGCCGTCACCAGCATAATCGGTGAAGTTATAATGAGCACAATCATAGAAATCACAATGTCCATGATTCTCTTTACCAATCTCTGTTCAAATGTAAAACCATTATTGCGGAGCATAAACAATGGTGAATCAAATAAATGATTAGTCTCTGAACTTTTAATAAGAATATCGGACAATTTAGGAGTCAAATATACTCTAACAGATTCCGAATAACAAAACTTTAAAATTTTGTTTCTCTCGACAGAATGAACATCATAAATAAGCACAGCATCGTATTCTTTAATAAGTGCATGCAAATCCTCTTCTTCTATTTTTCGTATATTTTGAGAACGTTCAATTTTATATCGATCATTTCTCCTTTTCATCTTACGTTCCATGAGTTTGGGATCATACTCCTCATACAACACAAGAATCCTACGTGGTGGGAAAATAACTACAAACATTTTCGTTGTCACTACAGCCCAGACAATAATCATCGCCACTTCTTCTATCGTCAATACCAACATTGGAATAATGTCAACAAACTTAGCCGATAACAGTACAATTTCCAAATACGTCAATGCATTTGCGCACACCATTGCCAATGCCTGTGACAAAATCAGACTTGTACACTTCAAATAGCCAAATTTCAATCCTCCATAAATATAGAAAAATAGAATAAGAAATATAACATATATCGCAGCTACCATCCAGTGACCTTTATTATAAAAAGGAAAAACAACCCCCATATTATATGTAGCTTTCCACATATTGGTAAACATAAGTGTCAAACATGCAATAAGTACAACTGCAGCCCCTGCACGCAATACTCTTTTTATCTGATCTAATTTATCTCTTTCCATATTTCATCCTCAAATTTCAATTTTAAAATGCATCGACAAATATTATAGCAGATTTTCTTATTCATTACAACTTATTTTATTATATTACAATTTTATGAACTAAAAATGTCACAATCCTATTTATAATTGGCTTGTGACATTTCTCTCATTCATCAAAAAATTTTATTCTCATTATGAACTATTTCATACGGAAACGCATATAAATACTCTTGCAATTCTTTTTCAATCACCTTGCATTCTTCTCTATACTCTTCATTCTGCATAAAAAGTTGTGTATTATTAATCGATTTCATTGGGTCAAATCTGACTGTATATTTTTTCTGTATATCAATGTCCAAAATCTCGTATATCTTTTGAACCGTTTCAGCATGATTATATACTAAATCTTCAAATGCTATCCTATGAATCTGCTTATTCTCACATGGTTGTTCCATTTCCCGTAATGAACGATAAAATCTACAAAATTCGTGCACCTCCGTTGGATACGGAACCACTTCTCCCATTTTATTCCAATAGTACTTATTGATGATGAAAACATCCCTCGGATCTCGTTCAACAACAAAAACCTCCACATCATCCTCAAAATAATTTGAAAATCGAAACAAATTAAAAGGCAAAAGTAATTGATCCAGCACAATATTTTCTTCGTTTTTCCCTGCTGCTTCAAAAATATGATATATATATTCTCTAGAAAGTTTGTAAAACCGTTCTGGTTTTACAAACGAAACCCACATTGGACTATACGACA
Organism: uncultured bacterium; assembly: GCA_905216215.1. Classification (GTDB taxonomy): domain Bacteria; phylum Bacillota; class Clostridia; order Lachnospirales; family Lachnospiraceae; genus Allocoprococcus. The sequence goes on from CAJMSZ010000004.1 coordinate 38,716, forward strand.
ATGGTTTTCTTACAAAACTTTTCATCCCGGGTATCTTTTTGAAAAATTTATTTAATATCAGTCTCGGAACCATTCTATAATTTACATTTTCCTGATAATACCAGTAATAGTCTGGCTCATATTCCTTTAAAGCATCCACATATTTTTCCGTCTCAATCCAGAATTTTTCTCCTATATGTTGATTATAATGACCTACCCACCAATATCGCTTCGAATACAGTTGTCTCATTGTATTATAAAAACTGTGCAATGCCTCATCGCTTCTCACTGCATTATTGCCATGTAATAACTTATCTTCTAGATCAAAAACTCCATTCGGACAATGTAAAAACACAAACTCAAAATTACTGCGCGATACATTAAATCCATCTATCCCATCCAGTAAATCCGTAATGGCTGATGAGCCTGACCCCATATATCCTGTTGGTATTACTACGCGTTTCTTGTCCATTGTAGATTCTCCCTATTCTTCTATTTACTTGTATATTTATTTTCATCAAAAGTTTCTTTTAAATATTTCATAATTCCCTTTGCAATTGCTTTAGCATTTGTTTTTAAATAAGTATCAAATATTACATTATCTGCTGAATTCGAAATATATCCCATTTCCAACAAGCAACTTGGCATATTGCTTATTCTATTAACCATTAAATCATAACTGCTTCCTGATGAACCATATGCAATTCCACGCGATTTAAAAGTCCCTGCATCCTTCAATGCATTATTCATAATTACAGCTAATTCTGCGCATCCTTGATTCTTATTATCATATGCATTAGAATTATAATTCTCTGGATTTGAAGAATTATGTGTATATACTGTATATCCTCTTGCACTTGATCCTGCAGAATCACGATGTAACGAAACAAAAACATCTACTTCTTCCTTGTTTGCTGATTCTATTCTCTTTCTCAATGAAGAAAGGCCATTTGCTGTAGTATAACCAGAATCAATATCTGTTCTTGACATGTAAACCTTTATTCCTTGTTGGGCCAATACTCTTTGCACTTCCAATGCAAGTCTAAGATTATCATCTCTTTCGTATCTTCCGCTATTCGTAGCGCCAGCATCACTTCCACCATGTCCTGCATCAATCCACACTTTTTTTACGCCTTCATTGACAATAATGTTTTCCGTTTTTTCCTTCACCACTGTCCCATCTGTAAATCTCAATTTAAATGTGTAATTTCCTGCCTCTACTTTCTCACCTTTGTCATTCACAAATTGCCATATCGCATAATAATAGCCTGATGCATGTGTCACTTGATTATATAGTGTATAAATTTTTTCGTCATTTTCATCAAACACCTCAATATCACCTATACAATCTTTTGTAACGCTATAATATATTTTCACACTTCCATCTTTCAAAGCTATTTCTTCTTTTCCAGCTTTTACATTCATCAGTGCCAGTTCATCACTTATCCGTACGTTTACACTCTTTTCTTTTACTTCAACTCCATCATCTTCAAATTTTAAATGAATTGTATATGTTCCCAACTCTGCCTGTATTCCATTTTCATCCATTCGATTCCACGTGGCAACATATGTTCCTGCAGAATGATACACTTTGTTGTAAATTTCTTTCACTAATTGCCCAGATTCATCATAAATACAAATGCTTCCATAAGAATCTTTGTTAATTGTATAGTATAATTTTGCATTTTCAGAAACACTCATATTAAAACTATCTTCATCCACACGAACATTCGTAAGTGCAAATCCATTTACGATGTCGACCTCTACAGACTCCTCCACCTCAGATTCTCCATCTGTAAAAGTCAATTTAATTTTGTATGTTCCCTCTCCAACATAATTTCCTTCACTGTTTTTTGCATTCCATCCCAAATAATAATAGCCTTTTTCATGTCCAACTCCATCATACAAACAATTAATAAGATTTTCTTCTCTGTCATATACTTTAATTGTACCTTTACTTGCTTTTGAAACATGATAATACAATTTTGCCATTTCATTCGTTTCAAGATTAACCGAAGTATCTTGTAAGTAGACTCTTGACAAAGACAAACGTTCTCGCGTCACCTTTACCAGAAGCTCTTTCACCGCATTTCCAAATTCTAGTCGTATTTTATAAGTCCCACTGTTTACCATGCTGCCATCATTGTTTTTTCCATCCCAGTATGCCATATAATAACCAGAATCATGCTTGACATTCTCATAAATATTTCGAATTACATTTTCATTTTCATCTAATACGTAAATATTTCCCTTTACGCCTTGATCCAAAGAGTAGTAAAACTGTACATGTCCCCCTTTCTCAAAATTAACATTATCAGACTGCAGTTTTACATTTTCTAATTGTACTTCTTTTTCTTCATTCAAAACAATAAAGTCTACATTTTGTTCCACCTTATGTCCATTAGCTTCAAATTGAAGCTTCGCTGTATATTTTCCAGATGGTACCTTCATTCCATCTTCATCCCGGATATTCCAAAACGCATAATAATATCCCTTGTCATGTCTGACCTGATTATATATTTCTTTTATCAATTCGTCCTTTTCATTATAAATGCTTATTGTTCCTAAGCTACTCTTTGAAATATTATAATAAATCCTCACCTCCGCATCATCCATATGTACGTTCTCCGGTGATACCTTTACAGAATCAATTGCCAATTCACTTTTCTGTATCCACACATTCAGCTTCTGAATCGTACTTCCAAAATGAAGTTCTATCGTATATTCACCATCTGCAACTTCATTTTCCTCATCATCCGTGCCATTCCATGTTGCTAAATATCTCATTTCTTGATGAGGTACAGAATCATAAATAGTTTTTACCTTATTATGTTCAGCATCAAAAACAACAATACTTCCCGTTATTTTTTTTTCAACATTATAATATATTTTTACATGTTCCTCATCGACATTAACATGCTTTTCCGCCACTTCAACATTTTTCAATAATTCTACTGAATGTATAGTAACACTCAAGCGTTCTTCTTCTGTCCCAAAATGCAACACAATCTGATATGTCCCATTCGCAACCATATTGCCGTCTTGATTCTTTCCATCCCAGGTCGCCAGATAATACCCTGGCTGATGATAAACATTATCATAAATACTTTTAACCAGATTTCCTCCATCATCAAAGACATCAATATTTCCAGTTATCGCTTTGTTTACATGATAAAAAATCTTTACTAAATCTGTTTCATTTACATCCTTTTTATCCAAGTAAACATTTGAAAGCTTCACCTTCCCGGTTTCTAGACTCACTTCAACACTTTTTTCTTCACTTCCAAATACAATTTGAATTCTATAAAGTCCATTCGCAACCTTTTTATTCTGATTATCCGTTCCATCCCAGGTTGCCAAGTAATATCCTGCCTTATGATAGACATTATCATAAATTGTTTTAATCAATTCATCTTTATCATTATAGACATATATACTACCACCCTGACTATTGGCAATTTTATAATAAATTTTTACATATTCAGAGACATCCAAGTCTACCTTTTCTTCAGCCACATGAAGCCCTGATATATTTTTGCTTTCCATTTCTAAAGTATCATAACTTGAAATCCCACTATCTAAGTGTTCTTCATTCTCAACACTATCAACAGCATTATCATTCTCATATGCTTTTCCTAATACTTTACAGCTAATTATCTCAACTTCCTCTGACCAGTTTTCTGGTAAAATATTGCTCGCTGATTCAATACTATGTAGTGCTTCATTATTTCTATCACAATTCACCACCACCAGTTTTGCAGTGTCATTAATTTTATCCATCCAATCTATATTATTTATCACCTTTTGCAGAAACTCATCCATAGGATATTCTCTGCATTCTTTAGGCAATACTACTTCTTTACTTATAAGATTTATTAAAGCGGTATTGCCATATTCTTTTTCCAAAAAGTCTCTTGTCGCATCTGCATATTCTTCCATTACATTTGCTGTTTCAATGTCATCATCATATTTTACAAATAACACATATAACTGTTCTAAACCATTTGACTGTGCCAATGCACTAGAACTCATACTCCCACCCACAAGCACAAAAATCAACAAACATGCTATAATCTTTTTTACGTTTTCTTTTATATGCATTTTATCTTCTCTCTCATTCGTCTAACTTCATCATTTCAAACAAAAGCATTAAGCCAAAACAGATTCTTGTCACCTGTTCTGGCTCATTGCATGCGATACAGAATTTACTTAACAGTAACATTCATCTGCTCTTTTTTTGTTATATTTCCATCTGAAAAACTAAGTTCAATTATATATTCACCCGGTTTCACATATTGTCCATTGGAATCTTTCATATTCCAAAATGCCATATAATATCCAAGTGTATGCTTAACATCATTGTAAATTTCACCAATTTTAGTTCCATCAATACTATATATCTCTATGCTTCCGTAACAATCTTTGTCAATTGCGTAATATATTTTTCCTTCATCATCCGCATTTAACTTAAAACTTTCTTCATCGGTTCTCAAATTAAAAAGTCTAAAGCCACCGCTAACGTCAACTTTAAGTTCCGATTGCACACTATAACCTTGGCTTACAAATTCTAGCTTGATTGTATATATCCCCGCATCAACATACTGTCCATTTTCTTTTTTCAGATTCCATTCAAGATAATAATAACCTGCCTGATGATATGTCATATCATATAATCGTCTCACTTCGTTTCCATCAGAATCCAGTATCGCAACAGTTCCCTGACTATTCTTGGAAATATCATAATACAGCTTTACGACTTCATTTTCATCAATATCCACAGAGTCTTTTACCAGACGTACATCGCTCAATTCTGGTTCTCCACAACGCATCGTTACCTCAAGTTCTGCATTATTTCCCCCAAAGTCAATATTAATCGTGTATACACCACTTGCAACTTTCTTCCCGGTATTATCTGAACCATCCCAATATGCCATGTAATACCCTGCTGCATGATTTACGTTTTCATATATAGTTTTAACTACTGTGCCCTCATTATCATAAACAGAAACACTTCCTACTGCATCTTTATCTACACTATAGTAAAATTCTGCTCTCTCTCCTTTTTCCACATCTACAGTATCTGCTTTTAATCTAACATTTGAAAGTTTGATATCCGTTTGCAAAATTTTAACTTTCAAATCCTGTGTATCACCATCGAAGTTTAAGCGAATTATATATTCTCCCGCAGGAACTTTTTTACCTGCATTATTCGTGCCATTCCAGGTTGCCAAATAATAGCCTGACGCATGAGGTACTTCATCATATATAGATTTAATCAATTCATTATTAGAATTATATACCATTATACTTCCTTTGGTATTTTCATCAATATGGTAATATATCCTTACCAATTCATCTGATGTCACCTCTGTTTTGCCCAAGTATACATTAGAAAGATTTGCTTTCTTACTATAAACTTTAACCGCGAGACTCTGTTCCGTTGTTTTCCCATTTACTTCAAACTCAAGCTTAACCGTATAAGTTCCTGTTTTCACATAATTTCCATCTGAATCTTTCATGTTCCAAAATGCGTAATAGTAACCCGTATCGTGGCTGACTTTATCATATATTTTTCTAATTAATTTTCCATTTGTATCATATATACCAATCGTACCATTACTAGTATGTGATATATGATAATAAATCCTGACTTCGTCATATTCTGTCTGATCCGCATTTTCTGGTACAACTCTTACAGAATCCAGAACCGGTTCTCCTTGTTGAATATTCACTAATAACTCTTGTGTATCATTTCCAAATTTCAATTGAATCTGATACTTTCCAGAAGGCACCGACTCTCCTTTCTCATTTGTTCCATCCCAAGTTGCTAAGTAACGCATCTCTCCGTGCCGAACATTGTCATAAATTACTTTCACTTTTTCGCCTGATGAATTTAGAACCTCTATGGTTCCATTACTGGCTTTTTCCACACTGTAATATATTTTTACAAATTCCCCTTCACTAATATTAACAGTATCAGAAGCTAACATCACATTTGACAATATTACATCTGCTTTTATCGACACCATTACTTCTTCTTGACAATCACCAAACTTAAGTCTTATTGTATATCTACCTGGCAACACAGAGCCCCCACTTGCATTTCTTCCATTCCAAGTTGCAAGATAATAACCTGCACTATGAAAAACCTGATTATAAACCGTATAAACAAGCTTCCCCGAAGTATCATACACCTCTATTGTTCCATTAACGTCTTCATCAATTTCATAATATATTTTTACAAGATCGCCCATCTGTACTTCTTCATCTGCCAAATGTACATCAGAAAGGGTGACTCCACCAGTAACTTGTACCTCTACCGTATCTTGTACTGTATAACCATCTGCTTCAAATTTTAATTTCCATACATATTTTCCTGATTTTACATAATTTCCATCATCGTCTTTTAAATCCCATCCTAAATAATAATAATCTTTTGCATGATTTACCTTATCATAAAATGTCCTTACTATCTTGCCTTCTGCATCATATACCTGTATTGTCCCAACACATGCTTTAGAAACACGATAGTATAATCTAGAATATTCCCTTTCACTCACATCTACTGCTTGTTTGGTAACATGAACCTCTGTAAGTGAAAGTAAATTGTTTGTTTCTATCTGTACTTTGAGTTCCTTTTGTGTCCCCCCAAAATTCAATTTAATAGTATACTCACCTGCAGTAACTTTTTTCCCCTGATCATCTGTTCCATCCCAGGTTGCTAAATAATAGCCTGCACCATGATACACCTCATCATAAATGGTTTTTGTAATTTGCCCCGATGAATTCAAGACAGTAATCGTTCCATTTTCATTTTTACTCAGATCATAATATATTTTAACAAGCTCATTTTTACTGATATCTACTTTTTCAGAAACCAACTTTACGTCCGTTAGCAAATCATCATTCTCACTTCTATCTGCCACCTTAGTAACATAATTTATACTCACATATGTATACATCGTATCAAAATTATACTGGCCCGTTGTGTTATCAATTGCTGTACGTCCACTATTTAACACTGGTTCACTCTGTATTTTATAAAAGCCATTTTCTTCTCCAAGAATCAAAAAAGCATGGCACGACTGTCCGCCTGTATTGTACAGTCTTGTAGATGAGGCACTGGCTTCTTTCCTAACATTCAGCGAAGTATGTTCTCCACTAATCAAATCTTTTATTCCAATTGAATATGTATTTGCATCTCTATTACCATTGGCATTGTCTAAAACCCACGCTACGTTAGCTGCTTTTTCTCCCCAATACGGATCTGAAGCATACCTGACATTAATGCCACTTGCCTTGTTTCCAAGAAAAGCTCCATTGTATTTCCAGTTAGACGGATTCAAATACTGCTTTGACAAAAATGTCTCTGTAAAATCCTTTACACATACTTTAACATCCGAATAATAATTTGCTGCTTCTCCCGGACTTGAATCAACCGCATTTAACCCAAACAGATTGTTTTTAGTCTGAGAAATATTACTCATCCCCCATGCACTTTCATTTGCCGCAACCCCAACAGCCAGCAAAGCATTAACTCCATATAAATCCTGAGTCTGTACAAAAGTTGTTCCTAAATCTCTCATTTTTGAATTTGAACTCACTCTGTTATTCAAAATATTGCTAATATCTGTGCCGTTGTAGTTACTCTGACTTCTCAATGGAAGATATTGAAAGTAATTAAAATAAGGCGAACTAGAATTAATGGAATTTTTTCTGCTTTCATTTCCGTAATCAAATAACATAGTTTCATAGTCTGTATAGAAATAATGTCCATCATAACTATAATATTTACTTCCGGATTTCATATATGATGGCGCCACACCCTGTTCCAGCGTGCTCCCATAAGTTGTTGAATTCAATTTTGTTGCTATCTTATGATAAAGCTTACCATCAGAAATCATATAATAGCTCAAAGATTTCACCACATCAAAATCAACCAGCTGTACCTCAGATGCATCTACTTCTCCGACAACCCCTGATAACATAAACTTTACCTTTGAACCTGATGTACCAAGATAAGCCGCATCAGCACCATAGATACCACATGTATACCCTGTTTTTCCTGTTCCCGCTTCGGTATAATTCGTTACAGCAGCACCTTTCGTATTAAAATTAACAACTTTAACACTGCCACCACGTTGCAAAGACACCGGCTCATCCACATATCCACTGCTAGTATCTAATTCATATACATTTCCATTTTCATCCATTCCAGTTATTACTTCTGGCAACCCATTATTTAAGTCATCCTCAGCCATTGCCACGGAATTCCATCCTACAGCAAAGAAAATGCACATCACAATCATCATCAGTACTTTTTCCCGTTTCATTCTAGACCGCCTTTCTATATACACCCATACTTCGTCTTTCCAAAGATATCTCACATTCTACAGCACTACAAGAATAATTTCTAATATTCTCCTCGTGCAATTAATCCCTTAATCGCCTGCACCACGCTCTCTTTGTCTTCCTTATAGGTAACTCCAAACCATTTATCCTGAGACTTGAGCACCTTTACTTCCACCTTATTTTCCTCCAGAAGACCTCCGATAATGGTCGGAAGAAGATACTCTGTCTTCAAATCTGTCTTATCCAGTTTTTCCAGAAATTCCGCAAATCCCTGTTCCAGAACTTCAAAGAATTCCGGCTGCAATCCCCACATATTCATGGAAACCGGTGAATCAACATCGATATACTTTTCTCCGCCTTCAGTTATCACCTTTGCCTTTTCACCATCTTTCACGATATTGTGTGTCTCCACGATCTCTTCCAGCATCTGGTCTTGTCCAACCTTACAAACACCTCTTGTCACGCCTCCGTTTTCACTCAAGGTGTTCTTTAAGACAAATCCCACCATGCTGACCTGAAGTTTTCCATTTTGAATGATCTGTCCTGAGGTCAGTTCATTATAAGCTTCTTTATAAGCCTGTTTTCCATAATAATCATCTGCATTAATTACCAGAAATGGTTCTTTCACCACATCTTTACAGCAAAGAATCGCCTGACCTGTTCCCCATGGTTTCGTACGTTCTTTAAATGTCTCCTTAAATGCTTCTGGTATATCATCTAATTCCTGGAAAGCATAAGCTACTTCCACTTGCTTTTCAATTCGGTTCCCAATAATTTCTTTAAAATCCTTCTCCAGATCTTTCCGGATTACAAAAACTACTTTATCAAATCCTGCTGCCATAGCATCCTTGATGGAATAATCCATGATAATCTCACCATTTGGTCCAACTGGCTCTAACTGCTTGATTCCACCACCGAAACGGCTTCCAATTCCTGCCGCCATGACAACTAAGGTTGCTTTACTCATATTCTTATTTTCCTCTCTCTTCTACTGTACTTTCTTCCGCTTACTTTCCAAGTTCTTCTCTTACACATGTAAGGGCTTCCTGCACTACGTGATGCATATCAAAATACTTATACATGCCAAGTCTTCCGCCGAAAATCACCTTTTCTTCTTTATCAGCCAATTCTTTATACTTTGCATATAAAGCATTATTTTTCTCATCATTCATAGGATAATAAGGTTCATCTCCCTTTTTCCATGTTGCCGGATACTCTCTTGTTATAATAGTCTTTGGATTCACTTCCCCATTCTGACACCCGAATTCAAAATGCTTATGCTCAATGATTCTTGTATATGGAACTTCGTATTCTGTATAATTTACCACTGCATTGCCCTGATAGTTTTCACAGTCGAGTACTTCTGACTCGAACCGAACAGTCCGATATTCCAATTCTCCGTAACAATATCTGAAATATTCATCTATCATCCCGGTAAATACAACCTTGTCCGCCATTTTCGTCAGTTCTTCACGATTTTCAAAGAAATCTGTAGAAAGCCTTACTTCCATTCCCTCCAGCATCTTCTCTGCGATCTGTGTATATCCTCCGATTGGAATTCCCTGATATTTATCATTAAAATAGTTATTGTCATACACAAATCTGACTGGAAGACGTTTAATAATAAATGCAGGGAGTTCGGTCGCCCGTCTTCCCCACTGCTTTTCCGTATAGCCTTTAACTAGTTTCTCATAGATATCTTTTCCCACCAGAGAGATTGCCTGTTCTTCCAGATTCTTCGGCTCTGTAATTCCCGCCTCTTTAATCTGTCTGTCTATCTCTGCTCTTGCCTCCTGTGGTGTCTTCACATTCCACATCTTGCTGAATGTGTTCATGTTAAATGGAAGATTATACAGCTCATCCTTATATCTTGCCACCGGCGCATTGGTATAGCGATTAAACTCTGCGAATTGCTGAATATACTCCCATACCTCCTGATTACTGGTATGGAAAATATGGGCACCATACTGATGTACCTGGATACCTTCTATTTCTTTCGTAAATATATTACCACCTATATGATTACGTTTATCAATTACCAACACTTTTTTTCCTGCTTTTTGTGCTTCATGTGCAAATACAGCCCCAAACAGTCCTGCTCCAACTACTAAATAATCGTACATTTTTTCGCTCCTTGTACTCATAATCCATTTAATTATACTGCATATTTCTTGATTTTCCAATCTTTACATTATTTTTTTGTAAATATTGATTGTTCACGCTTCATTCTATCTCTAATAAAGGGATTATCTCACTTCAGGTCTGCACTCACTTGTACACATTAATATGAAACAACCTGCTCTATAAACCGTAAAAATCCCTCTTTTCCTTCTGGTGTACGACTATAAACCCCAGCCTGTTCTAATACGCTCTCAAAAACAAGCCCTACCTCCTGCTGGATAATATCCATTACATTTTCCGATGTAATATGATGCTTTAACAAAATATGCTCTGCCCATTCTGCATGAGAAGCTGTCAGAGGGTCTTCTCGCATACTCTCACCCGAAATCATTTTTTCAGCCACAGTGGCAAGTTCCTTTTTCAACCTTCCCGGCAAGATTGCCAGTCCCATCACTTCAATCAAACCAATATTTTCTTTTTTGATGTGATGGAGTTCCTCATGGGGATGATAAATTCCAAGTGGATGTTCTAATGTTGTCAGATTATTGCGGAGAACCAAATCCAATTCGTATGCTTCACCTCTCCGACGTGCAATCGGTGTGATGGTATTATGCGGCTCTCCCTCTGTCTCTGCAAAAATCATAGCAGATTCATCTGTGTAACTTCTCCAGCTAGTAAGAATCTTATCTGCCAGCGATATAAGTTGTTCTGTATCATCTCCTGTCAGACGAATGACAGACATCGGCCATTTCACAATTCCGGCCTTTATGTTCTCATACCCTGTAAAAGCAATTTCTGTCTCAATCGGAGCCATCTCCATCGCAAATGTATAGCGTCCTCCCTGAAAATGTTCATGTGCAAGAATAGAGCCACCTACAATCGGGAGATCTGCATTAGACCCCACGAAATAATGTGGAAACTGTCTTACAAAATCCAAAAGCTTCGCAAAACAGTCCCGGTCGATTTTCATTGGTACATGATTTTTGTGAAAGCAAATGCAATGTTCGTTATAATATACATATGGTGAATACTGCAAATACCATGAAGAGCCATGGATTTCTACCGGCACAATCCGGTGATTTTGTCTGGCCGGATAATTAACCCGTCCTGCATATCCCATATTTTCCTCACAAAGCATACAGCGTGGATAATTCGAAGATGGCAGCACTCTTGCCGTTGCAATAGCCTTAGGGTCTTTTTCCGGCTTAGACTGGTTGATTGTAATATCCAGTTTTCCATATTTCGTGTCGGTCTTCCAACGAATATCTCTTGCAATCCGGTCTTTTCTAATATAATTCGTATCCTGACTAAACTGATAATACCAATCTGTAGCTTTCTGCGGAGATTCTGCCCGTAGTTTTTCAAAATGCTGCATCACCTGCGCTGGTCGGGGAACCAGGATTCCCATCAGCTTTGTATCCAAAAGTTCTCTGTAAACCACAGAATTTTCTTCCAGAATGCCTCTTTCATACGCATCATCCAGCAACACCCCAAGCCATTCTGTCAGATCTGCCTTTCTCCTCTGCTGCGTTTCTTCCCATTCAAAAGAATCTACCTTCAAAATATCCAGCAGCATATTGACTGCCCAGTTTTTTTCTTCTGTCTGGATAAACTTCTTTTCCAATGCATAATTTACCAATCCGGTAATCGCTTCATTTCGATTCATATTTTCTCTCCTTTGTCAGCCTTTAAAAAACGATTCCACCTGTAGGTCGAATACGAAGTACATGACAGCATCCTTGTCCAAGTACATTTTCTAATGTATTTTTAAATCCACTCACATCTTCCAAAGGCACAAATGCCTGAATGGTTCCTGCAAATCCTCCTCCATGTACACGGCATGCACCTTTGCCATTCAATGCCTTTTCTGCCATCGTTAAGGCAACTGCCATATCCTGATGTTCCACACCAGCCGTTGGTGTGATATTCTGCAAAAGCTCCCTTGAAGAGCGTCCGGATTCCCTTACCAAATTCAAAAATCTTTCTTTCTCTCTTCTTTCCAAAGCTTCTGCCTCTTCTGTCGCTCTTTTATCATCTGCATAGAAATGCAGTGCTCTGAGAACTGCTCTGTCTCCTGCCGCCTGGCGCAATGACTTCAAATTTGCCATCACATCTTCTTCTTTAACTTCTCTTAGCACCTGCTTTCCAAAATAAGCTGCCACCCTTCCCATTTCCAGTGGTATCGATGCATACTCCCCGGTCAATGCCGCGTGATCAGCTCCGCAATCAATGATACAGAGTGCCAGTCCCAGCCCCTCCAAATCAGCAGTTACTGTTTTTACAATTGGAGCCGATGGGTCAGCAAAATCAATAGACACTGCATTTCCTACAGAAGATGCTGTCTGATCCATCAATCCACTCGGTTTTCCAAAATACAAGTTTTCTGCTTTCTGTCCTATTTTTGCAATCGTAACCGCATCCAGTTCATCATGGCAGAACAGATGATTTCCTGCCGTTCCAAACAACACCTCACAAGCTGCCGATGATGATAAGCCTGATCCCGGCAATACATTGGAAACTGCATACATATCAAAACCAGCCACCGGATATCCTGCCTGATTCATCTGTGCCAGCACACCACGTATCAATGATGCTGTTGTTTCTTTCTCTTCTTCCTGTGGTTCTAAATCAGATAAATTTACAACTGTCATGGGCCAGCCTTCCGACTGAAACCGAACAGTATCTGTTCCATTGAATGACGCGCATGCCAGAATATCTAAATTGACTGCCGCTGCCAACACATGTCCATGCTGATGGTCTGTGTGATTTCCACAAATCTCCGTGCGTCCCGGAGCCGAGCAAAGCACCAGTTCCGTATCTTCCTCTGCTCCAAAACATTTTCTAAATTCTTCCAGAACATGAACCGTCCTTTCTCTCGCTGACTCAATATTTTCACATCCCAGACTTCTCAATGTCTGATCCATTTCTCCTGATTTTAAAGTCTGATACATATCTTTCCATTTCTTCAAAATATTCTTACTCCTTTTCTCTTACTATTTTATCTACCTTTATTTTTTCAAAAAATGTTCCCGGTTTGGATATTCCTGTCGAAATACTTGTAACGCTGCCTCTTGTAAAAGTATAAATTCTTTGTCCATATGTAGAATATGTGGTGCTCGAAAGGCAATCATGCTAATCTGTTCCGCAATTTTTTTCACCACGCCTTCATCTGACAACTGTCCCATACCAAAGACCAGTGAAGTAAAGCCTCTGCCTTCCCTACTGATTTTCATAAAACACAAGAATGTATTTTTTAACTCGGACAATAAAATTTCCCGATATTCTTCTCCTTTCCACTCCATTTCTGACAGACACAAGGCATTCAGAATCTGAGCTGCCTGCCTTCTCTTCCTTCCCGCAAAATCCAGCGTACTTCCTTCTGCCAGATACTTCATTTCCATAAGACACCCCAAAAACACATCTTTTTTCGGATTCCTTTTTCCATATCTTGCGCTCCATAGTTTTTCCCGAAATACATCGGCCTCTGATTTTTCGGCGTCCGTATTCTGCTTTAAAATTTCCATCCGTTTCAGCGCATCGGTTTCCTGATAAAATGCTTCTGTCCAATTATATTCCATGCTGTTTTCCCTCATTTTTCAATTCCTTTTCGGTATGTTTTGCCCTGTATTTGGAAGGTGATACTCCAAATTTCTTTTTGAAAACATAACTAAAATAATTTGCGTCCTGATAGCCTACTCTTTCAGCAATGGTATAACTCTTCTCATCCGTATTCAAAATCAATTCTGCTGCAACATCCATTCTATAATCGGTTAAATAAGAAATAAATGACTTGCCCATTTCTTTTTTGAATATAGAAGAAAAATATGAATTTGACACTCCAATGACAGCACATACTACATCCAGTGAAATTTCAGGATCCATGTATTTCTCCTTTACAATATCCTGTGCTTCCATCGTCAGACGTACAGAGGCGCTGTTTCTCGCTTTCTTTAGTTTTTCATTAATCTTCAAGGCAGTTTTCATCACCCATGAAGTCAATGAACTTTCATCCATCTGAGGAACTTTTTCGTAAAGAATCTGTACATCTCCTGACACCTCATGAAAATCAATGGAATTGTTCGCACAGAACTTATAAAAACTACTTACGATTTCCATGGTTGACATACTATACTGCCCTAGCGTTTCGGTTTTTTTATAAAGCTTCTCGATTTCCTTTCTTACTGCATTTTCAATCCTTTCCCTGTTTCCTACACGAATTGCCCGAAACAGCTCCCGCATTCTACTCTCTTCCGGCTGACTTAGCATTTTCTGTTCCTTAGGCATAATTTCCCTTATGTTGATTGCTCTTTTGGTTCCATATAACACTCTGTATGAAACTGCTTCCCGTGCGCTTTCGTAAGAAAGATTAATATCAAATAAGTTATCACAGGTAATTCCCACGCCAGCCGTAACAACTGCCCCCATCATTCGGTAAGCCCATTTGCAAAACCGATCGCACTCATCCGTTACCTGAACAATCTGCTCTTCTGAATCTAATCCTAAAACCAAAATCGTATCACCCAGATAAATAAATTCCTGACATCTCCATTTTTCTGCCAGTCTTTTCTTAATTTCCCGTTCTACCGACATAGATAGCAGTAATGGGTTCATTCCATCTGGAACATGATTTTCTGAAGTATGAAATTCAACACAGCAAAAAAGAGAACCCTTCAGTGACACCTGATATACTGTCAAAAATCGTTTACAATCTTCCTCACTGATTCTGCCCTCAATTAAAGATATAAATAAATTTGACTGCAAAACCGGTAAAATCTCCTGAAAATAATTCTCCAATTTCATATCATTTAACTTTTCTTCTCTTTTCCGGTCCAATATGTGCTTTAGTTCAAATAAACATTCAGATAATTCAACCGTCTGAACCGGTTTGAGAATATATTCTTTGACATCCAGATGTACCGCTTCCTTTGCATATGCGAATTTATCATAGCCTGTACAAATTATAATATAAATATTTGGATAATCCCGATTCAGTCTTCTTGACAATTCTAGCCCGTCCATGTATGGCATCTTTATATCAGTCAACACTACATCTGGTTGTAATTTCTCTACTAACTCCAATGCTTTTATTCCATTGTCAGCATGGCCTACCACATCAAATCCTAACTCATTCCAATGAATCTGCGTTTCCATCACTTCAATAGCTTCTGCTTCATCATCCACCAGAATTACTTTATATCGTTCCATTTCAAAACCTCTCTGTACATTTCGCACATATAAATTTATTTCTGATAAGTACATTATAACAGATATCTCCATTTAAAGCGAATATTGTTTGCACACAACACAAGAAAAAGCCATTCCAATTATCTAAAAGACAAGCAGAATGACTTTCACTTATATAAGTTTCTCTTTTATTTATTATTTTTTCTGTACATACTTCAGACAGTCAAGCGTAACAGCCGCCAAAATGATAATACCCTCGAAAATAAACTGAAGGTTCGTATCAATACCAAGAATGGTCAAAGAATATGTCAGGGATGTAAAAATAAGAACACCAGTTACAACACCTGAAATCTTACCAATACCACCAGTAAAGGATACTCCTCCAACTACGCAGGCCGCAATCGCATCCATATCCCATCCTTGTCCATAAGCAGCACTACCGGAACCAATCATTCGATTACATTCCAACCATGCACCAAATCCGTAAAGAATACCTGCCAGAATAAACGCTCCCATTGTTACCTTAAAAACAGAAATTCCAGATACAGCTGCTGCTTCCGGATTTCCGCCAACCGCATACAAATTCTTTCCAAAAACGGTTTTATTCCAGATAAACCATACAACAACAATTGCAGCTATTGCCCAAAGAATAATCGTTGGAAAACGCCCAATCTGCGGAATAAAGGTATTTGGAATTTCAGAATCAATAGCCCCAAAGGAAACACCCTTTGTTGCATAAGTTACAAGTCCGAAAATAATCAACATATTTGCCATGGTTGAAATAAACGGATGCATTTTAAATTTTGCCATAAAGAATCCGGCAACCATTGCAAACGCCGTGGTCAATACAACGCAGGCAAGCAATGCCAAAAGCGCCTTTGGAACTGGTGCCATGCCAGAAAAATCAAAAATATGTCCAAATACACTACCTGTATTAATTCCCTTATGCATGATAATGGTTGCCGTAACCATTCCCATACCAACCATACGCCCTACAGAAAGGTCAGTACCAGTCAACAGAATCAGCCCCGCAACACCAAGCGCAAGGAACATTCTCGGTGAAGCCTGCTGAAGAATATTTAAGATATTCGTAACGGTCAGAAGCTGTGTATTCTTCACCAATGGTGTAATGATACAAAGCGCAATAAAAATCAGAATGATTACAATATACAGTCCATTCCGATAAAGGAATTGTGTCAGGTTAAACGTATATTTATAATTTTCAAAACTCTGTTCTTTTTTCTGTCCAAATGTAAATTTAGACATCCTCAGCATATCAATCAGATGAAATTTATGCATATACGCATCATGTCTTCTGTCTTTGATTTCCTGCAGTCTGGACTCATGTGCCATCTGTGCATCAAATAATTTATTTTTAAGTGTATATTTTTCTGCCTTTATCTCTTCTGCATCTTTCAAACTACTTATTTTTTCTTTGTGTTCCGTCTGAATCTCCGCTTTCAGCTTCTCATAATGGTTGTTTTCTGCCTGCTTCTCAGCCTTACAGCTCTGTACAACAACATCATAATACTCTTTCTTATAGTGCTCTGAAAGATACTTTTCTGCATCTGTGATCAATTTCGAAATCTGCTGCTTGTTTTCACTTTCTACGCTCTTTGCCTTTTCCAGTTCTTTCTTGCACTCTTCAATAATCTTACCCTGTTGTTCTTTCGATAAATTCTTATTTTCTTTTGCTACTGCAATTTGATTTTTTAAACTATCTACTTTATCAGAACCGTCCACACGAAGTGCATCAATCTGTTCTTGTATTTTTTCAATATACTCGTCAATCGGCTGTAACAGCTTTGCCTCGTCTTCAGCCGAAAGAATCCTATTGTTATCTGCCATCGTTCATACCCCTCTCTGTTACAAATACTTCGCACTGAGTCTCAATAATTCTTCTTGATCCGTATCCTTTGTATTTACAATTCCGGCAAGCCGTCCATTCGACATTACACCGATACGATTTGTAATTCCAAGAATTTCAGGCATTTCCGACGAAACAACAATAATTGTTTTTCCCTGTTTCGCCATATTGATAATCAGCTCATAAATCTCATATTTCGCACCAACGTCAATACCTCTGGTCGGATCATCCATCATAAATACACTTGGTGAACGCTCCAGCCATTTTCCAAAGATGACCTTCTGCTGATTACCGCCAGAAAGACTGGAAATCATATCATCTGGTCCCATACATTTTGTGCGCATGATTTTAATCTTTTCAGCTGTGGCTCGTACCATTTCATCACTAGATAACGCGATTCCATGTATATAGTGATTCATGTTGGCAATTGTAGTATTAAACGTAATATCACCTTTCAAAAACAGACCATTTGCTTTTCTTTCTTCTGTAATCAGCGCAAATCCATGATCCATCGCATCTTTAGGCGAAGAAAAGTTCATAACCTTTCCGTCATATACCACATTTCCTTCTGCTCTGGTACGCATTCCAAATATAGTTTCCAAGAGTTCCGTTCGACCGGCACCAACCAGACCATAAAATCCGAAAATCTCACCTTTCCGAATGTCAAAGGAAATATTCTGAAGTTTTGGTGCATATTTTGTGGAAAGATTTTGTACAGAGAGAATTTTTTCTCCAGGTTCGTTATCTACCGGCGGAAATCTGTTATCCAAAGAACGACCTACCATGGCTGAAATCAACTCATTCATGTTCGTATCCTTGCTTTCTTTTGTCATAACCAGACTTCCATCTCTAAGTACTGATATTTCATCGCAAATTTCAAGAATTTCGTCCATTTTATGGGAAATATAAATAAGTGAAATCCCCTGTGACTTCAATTGACGCATCATTTTAAAAAGCTTTTCTACTTCTGGTGCTGTAAGTGATGATGTGGGTTCATCCAATACAATGACCTTAGAATGGTAAGATATTGCCTTTGCAATCTCGCACATCTGTCTCTGCGACACTGACATTTTTTTCATCGGTTGCGACAGATTCACCGTAATTCCAAGCTGACGGAATAAATTGGCCGTTTCCTTTTTCATTCTTCCCTCGTCGACCATACCCAGCGAGTTTTTTGGATATCGTCCAAGGAACAAATTATCCACAACACTTCTTTCAAGGCACTGATTTAGTTCCTGGTGAACCATTGCTACTCCATTTTCCAGTGCATCTTTCGGTCCCGAGAACTCAACTTCTCTGCCATCTAATATAATCGTCCCTTCATCTTTATGATAAGTTCCAAAGAGACATTTCATCATTGTCGATTTTCCGGCACCATTTTCACCCATAAGTCCCATAATGGTTCCTGGCTTGACATTCATGTTAATCTGTTTCAACACCTTATTCCTGCCAAATGACTTACTCATGCCATTAATCGATAAGATATATTTGTTCTTATCCTCTGCCATATCTCTGTTTCCTTTTCTAAGCGAAAGAAGGGCATCAAAACTGACACCCCTCTGTGCATTATCAATCTAATATTTTCAACGAATCTCTTACTTTGAGAGAAGTGATGTATATGCAGCTGCATTATCTGTCTTTACCATGTTAATTGCAAATGCATCATATTCACTTGGATTTCCAAGACGGTTTGTAATGTTAGACTCTGTCTGACCATCTCCACCGATGTAATCTACTTTCAAATTCAAAAGATCATCATAGTTCTCAAGAAGTGGCTGATATGTAGAGCTCAGGAAGTTATCTGATGCATTGTAAATGTTCAGCCATACTTTCTTAGATGGGCTCTTTTCTGAATCAAGCTGCTTAGATACTTTATCATAAATCTTTGTTGAATCTGTAAAGTCTTTGTAGTTATCTGCTGTTACAGCAATGTTTAACGCATAGTAAGAACGATCTTCTTCGCTGTATCTGTAATCCTCACCTTCTGTTAAGCAGTTGCCTGCTTCATCAGGTGTACCGATACCTGTATCAATATCTACACCATCAAGTGAGTTACGAAGAACTCTTAAAGTCAAGTAAGCCTGAACGTCTGCATGCTGTGAAATTGTTCCACCATATCCTTCTGCAATTGCCGCTACTGCATCACTGTTTGCATCGTATCCAAATGTAGGAACCCCACTGTCTTTTGCCCATGCGTTAAACATTGACATTCCCATACCATCATTATTAGAAACAACGATATCAATCTGGTCTCCGAAAGATGCTGTCCATGTTCCAATTGCATTACCTGCTGTAGCTGCATCCCATGTTGCTCCTGCTGAATTCTTCATTTCCTGAGAAGCAAGCTCACGGATTGTAAATTTCTTTCCATTTACTTCAATCTCTGCATCCTGAACAACCTTAGAATTTCCATCTACATTTGTTCCTGCCGGAGTGGAATCAATATTTCCACTTTCTTCAACACCTGTTCCAAGAGCTGAACGAACTCCACGTGTACGGGCAATAGAATCATTATGTCCGATATCACCGATTGCAAGAACATATCCGATAACTCCGTCACCGTTTCTGTCAATCTTATCTGCGTTTGCTTTGATGTAATCTACAACCATCTGTCCCTGCAATTCAGCACCCTGATTTGCATCAAATCCTACATAATAGGTATCTTTGTTGAAATTCAACGCATCCTGATCCAATTCCCCTGTTGAGCTGTTAGATGGCTGACGATTGAACCAGCAAAGCGGTTTATTCTTGTTTGCTGCCCCACTGTCTGAAGATCCACCTGAAGAACTTGAAGATCCGCCACACCCTGCAAGCGATAACACAAGTGTCGCTGCCATCATACTAGCCATTACTTTTTTCATTTTCATTTTAAATTCCTCCCATTTGTTCATTTTGCACCGAAATGCACATGACTTAATAGCTAATTTCATTATAATTACCTATATCAGCTTGGAACATAGAATATTTTTGGATTAATTATCAAATTTTTATGGGCAAGATAAATATTTTTATATATTTTACATAAAACGACCAATCAGGTATAATTAAAATCCATTATCCTTCCATTTCTAAATTGGTCCATGACCCAGCATATCCACAATCACTTTCATTGCTGCTTTTTCATCCTGCCCATTGCAGATAACTTCTATCTCATCACCTTCATTAATACATGCTCCCAACACGCTTAAAACACTCTTAATATTTCCCGCGATATTACAATGTTTAAATGTAATTTCGCAGTCGTAATTTAACATTTTCTCACAGAACGCTCCTACATTTTGAAAAGAAAAACCAGATAGATTATGAACTGCTACTTTTCTGCTTATCATGTTTACGCCCTCTTTATTCTTTTTCCAATGTAACTCCAATCGTCACTTCATGATCCAGCTGCACCCCGCCTGGGAGTACAATCTGTAATGGTACCGTATAACTGCCTTCAGATTTAACATCAATCAGGTTGATGTACACACTGCCCTGCTCTAGCTCACTCATGGAATTCAATTCTTCTCTGGTTCCGATTACAGCAATCTCGATATTTCCGGTGACATCATAGCTGACCTTATATCCGCTTGGTATATTTAAAACAGATATTGAACCCACAGGAAATTCGAAACGCTTCGTGCCTGCTTTTGCCACAGTAATCTTTACTACTACAGGCACACCTGTGGTCTCATCAAGCACACGAAGTCCTCTTGGAATATAATCTGCAATATCTACAGTTCTCTCTACCGTCTCAGACAGATTTGTTTCCTTCAGTGCTTCTGCCGGAATTTTAATACTGTCAATTCTGTCCAAATCCTCATCTTCCCCGACTACCTCAATCGTCTGCGGTTCAGTCGTCACATCTTCCAGTACATACCCATCTGCCACCTGAATTCCCGAGGTATCGAAGTATACCTTCACACTCTTTTTATGTTGTACCGTAATGCTGACTTTAACCGTTTCCCCCTCCAGATTATCTTCCAAAGTAGTCATTGTAATAGATTTTCCGTTTGCATCATAAATTTCCAGTCTTGCATCCAATTCAGTATCTTCTGATTCTCCATTTAGCTGCACGCTTGCTACCACTTTATCGATAGACGAAACAATAGACTCCGGTCCACTGATTTCTATCTTTTCCGGATTTGCCTTTGCTTCACTAAGTACATAGCCATCCTTCAAATCTCCGGATGTGACTACTGTAATTGGGAACGATTTCGTTTTATTTGCTTCTATTTGGATCTGAATATTACCCGGTACTGCATACGCTTCGTAGGAATTTCGAATCGCAGCCGTAACCTTGACATCGATTGGAATCAAAGTTCCACTTTTGGTGTCCAGATTCTTCATATCCGCTGTTGCCACAATGGAATCCACTCTAATTTTTTCCATATCAGACCGCTTTGCCTTTACCACTACAGACACAGTGTCCGTACTATCTACTACCTGATAGGTATTGCCACGATTTGTAATAATTTCTGGATGTATAACCGTAACCGGTACTCCGGTAAATGTCCTCGTCATAACCGGGTCCTGTACATTTACAACTGCCAGCCACAATAGAAAGGAGAATCCAAGCGCCAGCACTTTGTAACCCCAGTTTTTAGTCAGTGCCTCTCTCATCTTTCTTCCGCCCTTTCCATATTTTTTTAATTCCGCCGATCTCCAGTTCTTTATTCTGTAGTGCATTTATGCGCTGTTTTAAGTATTCCGGAGTCACGTTTCTTGCAAGTCGTCCACCTTCCGCAATCGATACATGACCTGTTTCTTCCGATACCACTATAATCATAGCATCACTTACTTCACTCATTCCAATCGCAGCACGATGTCTGGTGCCAAGGTCTTTACTGATCTGCATATTATCTGAAAGAGGAAGATAGCAGGTTGCAGACACAATACGGTTCCCACGGACAATAATTGCTCCGTCATGTAGAGGAGTATTATGCTCGAAAATATTAATCAGGACCTGACTTGATACAATACAGTCAAGTGGAATGCCCGTTCTCTCATATTCGGTCAACACAGTCTCCCTTTCAACTACGATTAGCGCCCCCGTCTTAACACTTCCCATCTCAAAGGACGCTCTAACAATACCATCAATGGTTGCCTCGCTGAATTTTGTGTTTTCCTTTCCTTTCTTTTCAAAAAAGACAGCGCCGGACCAGAACTGCTTCTCGCCTAATTTTTCCAGTGCCCGCCTGAGTTCCGGCTGGAAAACAACAACAACGGCCGTTGCCATAACCGAAAGCATATTTTTTGCTATCCACAAAATAGTATACATTTTGAAGATATAGGCAATCAGAATAAAACCACCCAGCACCAATATCCCTTTCAACAGCATCCATGCCTTTGTATTTTTTATCCACAAGATAATCTGATAAATCAGAAACGCTATAATGAAGATTTCTACAATATCAATAACTCTGACTCTTGGAAAATACATTTCTCCTGATATATAATCCTGAAAAAATTTTTGAAACGTTGCAAACACACTCGCACCTCCTCTCTCCTATCTGATAAACACCGTTCCTTATTTATCATTTAATTCTTTATTTACAATATCTTGAAATTCCATCTCTTCTTTCAGATTGCGTTCCAATAAAATCTCTTCTGTACTTTTTTCTTCTCTGTCTTCTGACTTTCTTCTGCTCTCAGGACTTTTCTTTCTTTCTGACATTCTTCTATTTCCAGAACTCTTTTCGTTTTGTTCCCTCGTTGTCTTGTCCGGATGCTTTCTCTCATTAATATGCTTCACGACCTTGTCTGGTGCAGCAACTGTAAGTTTTGGAACAGCTTTCACATAGTAATAATACTCATCATCCTCGAACTGCATGCGTTCTGTCCGCGAATAATCCACTGAGAAAAACAGGAACTCCATAACCAGTCCCACTACAATTGCTACTAAATTCCCTAAAATTAGAGCACCATAGGAAATCTTAACTCCAAGCGACACAGAACCAATTGCATATACAACAATATTTACAATCGCACCAGAAGCAACGGCTGCTGCCCATGCATAATCAATTGCCATTCTGCGAATCGCATACACGATGCATACGCAGGCAATTACTGCAAAACAGGCAACCCACATTTCTTTATTCTGAAAGACTGATTTTACAAACAGCATCATCTGATTCATAACTCCATCCGTATTCACGATGGTAGTTGCCGATACTTTCAAAAATGCAATCATATAATATGTAATGGTTCCAAACACAATAGGTACTGCAATAACAGGGCCAAACACAAGACCACACGCAATTGGAACGACATAGGTAAGATTCAGCATACATGCAATCGGTGTAATCATTAAAATGATGGCTCTCTTTGGTGTAAACTGGCAGTAAAGTGCAAACATCATGAAAAATACGATTGCACACACTCCCATAATTCCAAGCGACAAACTACACATGTGCAGCAGAACAAGTCCGGCTGCAAATATCATAGTAAAAATCGGTGGCAGAACCGTACAAACAACTGCCAATCCCAGTGAAATAATTGGTGACGTCATGCTCTTCATTACTCCGATATTACAGTTGATCACATAAAATGTTACAATTGCCAGGAGAAACTGAATGACTTTATCCACAATAAGAGAATACTTTGCGTAAAACTCCCGCAATTTTTCCTTCCACACTAATAATTCACTCATTATCCTATCTCCTTCTCATACATCTTATTTAATCTCGTCAACATCTGGTTGAATTTTTTGACACGTTTTCTTGCCGCAATGAATTTCTTCTGATAAAAATGATATGCGCCCACTCCATAAAGCAACACCAGTACACAATACCCGGCTATAACCCCGGCTACCAATAAAATGAGAAATCCAACGCTTAAATGCTCTACAAGTTCATCTGCAAAGGATACCCCAAAAACGAGTAATGCAATCATGTACCCAAAAGTAACCCAGATTAAAGAAACCAATACCTTAAGACTCAGATAATCCTTCTTGTAATAAGTACTTACGGCAATATCTTCTTCTCCCTGGTTTTTCTCATACATGGCCATTCTCGTCATGATTTTCAATTTATTCTCATCAATCATTGTAACACCTCAACCTATCACTTCCCATATATTATATACTTTTTAAGTATAGCAAATCTCAGTATCCTTGTCCAATACTTATCGTCAAAAAACCGACTTCCTGAACACCTGCACGCTTCAGCGTTCTTGCCGCTTCATCTATGGTACTTCCCGTTGTATATATGTCATCAATCAAAACTACCTTCTTCGCCATGATTTGGTTCTTCACTTGAAAAGCATGGTCAATATTCTTCCTGCGTAGCCTGTTATCCAGTTCTTTCTGTGGCATCGTCCTTTTGCTGCGAATCAACAAACGCTTCGCAACTGGTATCCCAGTTCGTTTTCCAAGCTCTTCTGCCAAAATTTCCGCCTGATTATACCCACGTTTCCATCTCCGAAAACGATGTAGTGGAATAGGGATTAGCAGATCCACCTTCTGTTTTTTCAGAAAATCACCGTATTCTTTTGCCATCTCTTCTGCAAAAGTTTTCCCATAGATTCTTTTATTCTGGTATTTCAACTGATATACAGCATCACTTACAGGACTTCTGTGCACCCACAGGCTTCTTCCCCAGTCATAGACATGTCTGCCCTTTTTGCAGTCGAAACAATACTCCTGCCTGTTATTTTCTATAGGTTTTCCACACTTCATGCAACGGGGTTCTCTGATTTTGTGAATGGTATTTTCACAGAACTGACAAATTCCTCCCAACGTAATCTGACCACAGAATGGACATTTGGAAGGATAAATTCCTTGCAGTACGCATTTTTTCAAGATACGAAAGTATTTTTTGTTCATACTCATTTTTCTGAGTCTGATTTTCTCACGCCTGATATGGAAACTTCATTTTAATTCTGAACGAACTCTCTGATTCGTTCATCCAGACTGGTATTTCGATTCTGTTCATTCGTATTTTCAATCATTTGCTGAAAGGTTATGTCACTTCCAACGATAGTCACGCACTTCTTTGCTCTGGTAATCGCTGTGTACAGCAGATTTCTATGAAAGAGCTGACGTGGTCCTGTCAAAAGTGGAATCACAATTGCCGGATATTCGCTTCCCTGAGACTTATGTATGGTAATCGCATAGGCATGCTCCAGTTCATCCAATTGATCATAGGCATATTTTACTCTTCTTTTCTCATCAAATTCCACTTCTAATGTCTCTGTATAGGCATTGATTTCTGTAATGATTCCCATATCTCCATTAAAGATTCCCGTTCCTTTGTCCACTACCAGTCCATATTTCGTCGCAATCTCCCACTCAAGCTGATAATTATTTTTAATCTGCATGACCTTGTCACCAACTCGGAAAATACGTCCTCCATACTCTTTTTCTGCCTTTTTCTTATCCGGCGGGTTCATATACTGCTGTAAAATCGTATTTAACCGCTCCACACCGAGAAGTCCTTTCCGCATAGGAGTCAGAACCTGAATGTCATAAGGTTTCGCGTCTACATATTTGGGCATCTTTTTCTGAATCAAGGTCAATACAACGCTGATAATCACATTCGGATCCTGCCGTTTCAGAAAAAAGAAATCCCTGCTCTGATTGTCCAGTACCACGTGCTCTCCTCTTTGAATCTTATGTGCATTGACTACAATATCACTTTCCTGAGCCTGTCTGAAAATCTTAGTCAGCCTGACTACCGGAAAACATTCTGACTGAATCATATCTTTCAGTACACTTCCCGGTCCTACAGACGGAAGCTGGTTTCCGTCTCCCACAAGCACCAGCCTTGTTCCCGGCAGAACAGCACGCAGTAAAGCATGCATAAGTGTCAAATCCACCATAGACATTTCATCTATAATAATCACATCTGTTTCCAATGGATTTTCTTCATTTTTCAGAAAACCATTTTTTGCATTTTCATCCTCCGGATTCCCGCTTACTTCCAGCAGTCTGTGTATGGTCTGCGCCTCATATCCTGTGGCCTCTGTCATTCGTTTTGCAGCGCGCCCGGTAGGTGCCGCCAGAAGAAGTTCCATTCCTTCACTCTGGAAATAATGAATCATGGCATTGATCGTCGTGGTTTTTCCGGTTCCAGGTCCTCCAGTCAATATAAGAATTCCATTTTTCATAGCCGATACAACTGCTTTTTTCTGCATTTCATCCAATGCAAGTCCTGCATTTTTCTCAATCTGGGAAATTCGCCGTTCTATTACCACATCCGCTTCATCATAATGAAGATTCAAATCATGAAGCATTTTGGCTGTGTTAAGCTCCATATAATAGAAATGGGATGTGTAGACCCGCAGTCCATCTTCCCCCTCTTTGAGAACCACCTTTTTCTCCATGGCCAGATCCATAATATATTTTTCAATATCAGGGAGTTCAATTTCCAAAAGGGTTGCCGTTCTCTGCAGAAGATTTTCCTTTAAAAGATACACATGTCCCTCAGCCATACTCTGCTGAAGAGTATAAAGGATTCCACTTCGAATACGGAAGTCTGAATGGGAGTGCAGTCCAATCCGAGTCGCAATCTCATCTGCCGTCTTAAATCCGATTCCCTGAATGTTGTCCGCCATCTGATATGGATTTTCCTCCAGAACCCGGTAAATTTTCTGTCCATAATATTGATATATCTTAGCCGCCAGTGTGGTCGCAATGCCATATTTCTGAAGATAAATCATTGCCTGGCGCATATCTTTCTTTTCCTCTACCTGAACAGCAATCTCTCTTGCTTTACGCTCGCTGATTCCTTTCACTTCTGCAAGTCTTTCCGGCTCTTCTTCTATAATACGGAAGGTATCTTCCCGGAATTTCTTAACAATTCTTGCAGCCAGTGCCGAGCCAAGTCCTTTGATAGCTCCAGAACCAAGATATTTCTCAATAGAAAGCAAATCTTCTGGTGCTTTTATCTCATAAGAACCGACCTTAAGCTGCATTCCGTAGACATTATGCATGGTATATTCGCCTTGGACTTCAATCAGTTCACCCTCTGCGATATAGTGAAAAGTTCCTACGCAGGTTAATTCTCCTTCTTCATTTTCCAGATTAAATACGGTATATCCATTTTCTTCATTGCGAAACACGATATGTTCCACATATCCTTTTACTTCTGCCATGAAACTCTCCCATTCTCCCACATAAAAAGCGAAACGAAAGGCTGTTTCTCTTTCTAAGAAACAGCCTTCCCCCACGTTATGCTTTATAAATCTTTTCTTCCATTCATAAATTCAACGAACTGTCCCGTACCGATTGCCACAACCTTCATCGGGTCTTCGGCAGTCATTGTGTTGATTCCTGTCTTTTCCTCAATCAACTGTTCCAGACCACGAAGCATTGCTCCACCACCGGTAAGTACGATTCCCCTATCCAGAATATCTGCAGATAATTCTGGTGGAGTACGCTCCAGAACAGCAATAACAGCTTCTACAATCTGACTGGTCGTCTCACGAAGTGCTTCTTCTGTCTCAGAAGCGGTAACTGTCACTGTCTTCGGAAGTCCTGTGACAAGATTACGTCCTCGCACTTCCATGGTCTCTTCTTCTACCAGGGGATAAGTCGTTCCGATTTTAATCTTAATATCTTCTGCTGTTCTTTCTCCAATAAGCAGATTATGTTTCTTACGCATAAACCGAACAATTGCCTCGTCAAAATCGTCTCCTGCCACTTTCAGAGATGTATTTACTACAGTTCCTCCCAAGGAAATAACTGCAATATCAGAAGTACCGCCTCCGATATCTACAATCATATTTCCACATGGTTTGGAAATATCAATTCCGGCTCCAATGGCTGCAGCAACCGGTTCTTCAATCAGATGAACTTCTCTTGCACCTGCTGCAAAAGCCGCCTCTTCTACTGCCTTCTTCTCAACCTCTGTAACACCACTAGGCACACATACGCTGATGTTTGGCTTCTTAAATGTACGTCTTCCAATGGCTTTCTGAACGAAGTACTTAATCATCTTTTCGGTAACAACATAATCAGAAATAACACCCTGACGCAGTGGACGGACCGCAACTATATTTCCCGGAGTTCTTCCGAGCATAAGACGTGCTTCTTCTCCAATCGCTTTAATTACATTGGTGTCTCTGTCAAATGCAACTACAGAAGGTTCCTTCAACACAACGCCTTTCCCTTTTACATAAACGAGGATACTCGCTGTTCCCAAATCAATTCCAATATCTACTGACATTCCATTCTCCCCTTTCACATCTTATCTATATCCCTTATCTTTTTGTCCATAAATGCATATACTTTTACATACATCCCACATTATAATAAAAAATCCGGCAAATGGAAAGTCCTTTTTTTCAATTTAGTTATTCTTAAGATTTCTTATATTTTTCTTATCCATTTCTTATAAACTTTGTCACATTTTTGCCTTCTTCAGCATTTTATCCACGTATGCTCCAGTATAAGAAATCGGACTTTGGGCTATCTCCTCCGGTGTTCCGGATGCTATCACAGTTCCGCCTCTGTCACCGCCCTCCGGTCCGATATCAATGATATAATCTGCCGTTTTAATCACATCCAGGTTATGTTCGATGACAATGACTGTATTGCCATCCTCCGCAAGGCGTCTTAAAATTTCTACCAGTTTCCGAACATCTTCGAAGTGCAGTCCCGTAGTCGGCTCATCCAGAATATAAACTGTTTTACCTGTACTTCTACGGCTAAGTTCTGTAGCAAGTTTGATACGCTGGGCTTCTCCTCCGGAAAGTGTCGTGGATGGCTGTCCCAATTTGATATAGGAAAGTCCCACATCATACAAGGTTTCCATTTTTCTTCGAATGCTTGGCACATTTTCAAAGAAATGCATTGCCTCCTCCACAGTCATATCCAATACGTCATAAATGCTTTTTCCTTTATACTTCACTTCCAGGGTTTCACGATTATAACGTTTCCCGCCACACACTTCACAAGGCACATATACATCCGGCAGGAAATGCATTTCTATTTTCAGAATACCATCACCCGCACAAGCTTCACATCGTCCACCCTTCACATTGAAACTGAATCTGCCTTTCTTATAACCTTTTGCCTTTGCGTCCGCAGTGGAAGCAAACAAATCCCGTATCATATCAAAAACTCCCGTATAAGTTGCCGGGTTGGAACGAGGTGTTCTCCCAATCGGAGACTGGTCAATAGCAATCACCTTGTCAAGCTGTTCCAGACCTTCAATCCGTTTGTGTTTTCCGGGAATCGTTCTTGCACGATTTAATTTCTTCGCAAGAGATTTATATAAAATTTCATTTACCAGGGAACTTTTTCCAGAACCCGACACTCCGGTTACGCAGGTCATAACCCCAAGTGGAAATGCCACATCAATATTCTTTAGATTATTTTCCGCAGCACCAATTACTTTGATCCATCCTGTCGGTTGTTTTCTCTGCTCCGGAACTGGAATTTTCTTTCTTCCACTCAAATATGCACCTGTAATAGAATCTTCATTCTTCATGATTTCTTCTGCCGTTCCCTGTGCAATGACTCTTCCCCCATGCTCGCCTGCTCCGGGTCCAATATCCACAATACAGTCTGCGGCAAACATGGTATCTTCATCATGTTCTACCACAATCAAGGTATTTCCCAAGTCCCGTAAATGCTTTAATGTAGCAAGCAACTTGTCATTATCTCTCTGGTGAAGACCAATACTTGGTTCATCCAGAATATAAGCAACACCCACAAGACCCGAACCAATCTGCGTAGCAAGACGAATGCGCTGAGCCTCTCCACCTGATAAGCTTCCGGTTGCTCTCGATAAGGTTAAATATTCCAGTCCTACATCTAATAAGAACTGTAATCTGGCGTGGATTTCCCGTAAAAGCTGACCTGCAATCATCTGCTGTGTTTCTGTCAGTTCAATCGTCTCAAGGAATTCTTTCAGTTTCGTGATAGACATAGCTGTAATCTCAGAAATATTCTTTCCTCCAACCGTAACCGCCAGTGCGGATTTCTTCAGTCGCTGTCCACCACATTCCCGACATGGGGTGATCTGCATGAAGCTCTCGTACTCCGCACGCATGGTCTCAGAACCGGTTTCCCGATATCTTCGCTCTACATTTTTGATAAGGCCCTCAAAAGCCACATCATATACACCTTCTCCACGCTGTCCTTTATAATGAACCTTGACTTCTTTTCCATTGGTTCCGTAAATCAGAATATCATGAACCTCCTGACTATACGCTTCAAAAGGAGTGTCCAGATCAAAATGATATTCCTCACAAAGTGCTCTCAGAATCGCATTGGTAAAGCTGGATTTATCCGCACAGGACTGCCATCCTGTCACAGCGATCGCTCCTTCATTAATACTAAGCGATTTGTCCGGAATCATCAGCTCTTCATCAAATTCCATCTTATAACCTAGTCCGAAACACACCGGGCAGGCCCCAAACGGATTATTGAAAGAGAAGCTTCTCGGCTCAATCTCCTCAATACTGATACCACAATCCGGGCAGGCAAAATTCTGGCTGAAATGAAGCTCCTCCTGTCCAATCACATCTACTACAAGCAATCCCTCAGACAATCCCAAGACAGCTTCAATGGAGCTGGAAAGTCTCTTTTCCATTCCGTCTCTTATAATTAAACGGTCTACAATAATTTCTATATTATGCTTGATATTTTTGTCCAAGGTAATCTCTTCCGACAATTCGTATAAATTACCATCAACACGCACACGCACATACCCGCTCTTCTTAGCACGCTCTAACAATTTTGCATGGGTTCCCTTTTTGCCACGGACAACCGGGGCCAGGAGTTGAATACGGGTCCCTTCCGGAAGTCCCATAATCTGGTCTGTCATCTGGTCTACCGTCTGTTTCCTAATCTCCCTTCCGCACTTTGGACAATGTGGAATTCCGATTCTTGCATATAGCAAACGAAAATAGTCATAAATCTCCGTAACTGTTCCTACCGTAGAACGCGGATTACGGTTTGTTGACTTCTGATCAATGGAAATAGCAGGGGAAAGTCCCTCAATGCTTTCCACATTTGGTTTTTCCATCTGTCCCAAAAACTGTCTTGCATAAGAAGACAGAGATTCCATATATCTTCTCTGACCTTCTGCGTAAATTGTATCAAATGCAAGGGAAGACTTTCCTGATCCGCTTAGTCCTGTCAATACCACCATCTTATCTCTCGGAATATCCAAACTCACATTTTTCAAATTATGTTCATTGGCACCTCTTATTTTAATAAACTGCTGTTTTTCTTCTGCCATGTTCTACCTCTATCTTCATGTCTTATCCTATTCCATATCATTCAAATATTTCTTCAATTCGACCATCTTGTCTCTGAGTTCTGCTGCTGCCTCAAAGTTTAATTCTGCTGCCGCCTTCTTCATCTGCTTCGTCAGCTTATTGATCAGTTTTTCCAGTTCATCCTTACTCATGGATTCTGGGTCTTTCTCCAGACGCACCTCTTCCGCAGCAACTTTCTTGGAAATACTAATCAGATCACGAACCGCTTTCTGAATCGTCTTTGGCGTAATTCCATGTTCTTCATTATAAGTCATCTGGATTGCTCGTCTTCGCCGGGTTTCTTCAATGGCAATCTTCATAGAATCCGTCATATGGTCTGCGTACATAATAACATGTCCTTCCGCATTACGTGCAGCTCGTCCTATTGTCTGTATCAGGGAAGTCTCCGAACGCAGAAAGCCTTCTTTGTCCGCATCCAGAATCGCTACCAGTGTGATCTCCGGAATATCCAGTCCCTCCCTGAGAAGGTTGATTCCTACCAGCACATCGAACACATCCAGCCGCATATCCCGGATAATCTCCGTCCGTTCCAATGTATCGATATCGGAATGTAAATACTTCACACGAATTCCCACTTCTCTCATGTAATCCGTCAAATCTTCCGCCATCCGTTTGGTAAGTGTCGTAATCAAAACCTTGTTTTTCTTTGCAGTTTCTTTATTCACTTCACTAATTAAATCATCAATCTGTCCTTCTATCGGACGTACTTCCACCTCAGGGTCCAAAAGTCCCGTCGGACGGATGACCTGCTCTGCACGAAGCAATTCATGCTGTTCCTCATATTCTCCCGGTGTGGCTGACACAAATAGCACCTGATCAATCTTCGCTTCAAATTCCTCGAAACTGAGCGGTCTGTTATCCTTGGCCGACGGAAGCCGGAAACCATAGTCAACCAACGTACTCTTTCGGGACTGATCCCCATGGTACATGGCCCCAATCTGTGGAATCGTCTTGTGCGATTCATCTATCATCATCAGAAAATCATCTGGAAAATAATCAATCAACGTCTGTGGTGGCTGTCCCGGTGCCAATCCCGTCAGATGACGGGAGTAATTCTCAATACCGGAACAAAATCCAGTCTCTCTCATCATTTCAATGTCAAAATTCGTGCGTTCCGCAATACGCTGTGCCTCCAAAAGCTTGTCCTCGCTCTTAAAAAAACGAACTTGCTGATCCAGTTCCACTTCTATCTCTCCAATTGCCCGTTCCATCTTCTCCTTGGATACAACATAGTGGGATGCAGGGAAAATAGCCACATGTCCGATTGCGCTGATGATTTCTCCCGTCAGCACATCAATCTCTGTTATTCTGTCTACTTCATCTCCAAAAAATTCCACGCGATAGGCAATCTTTTCCGAATAAGCAGGAAATATTTCCAGCACATCTCCTCTCACACGGAAAGTTCCTCGTTTGAAATCCATATCATTTCTGTCATACTGAATTTCAATCAGCTTCTTAATCACATCATCCCGATCTTTTATCATCCCCGGTCTTAAGGAAATCACCATTTCCTGATAATCAATCGGTGATCCCAGTCCATAGATACAGGATACACTGGCAATAATGATAACGTCTCTTCGTTCTGACAATGCAGCTGTCGCAGAATGGCGCAGCTTGTCAATCTCGTCATTGATTGCAGAATCCTTGGCAATATAAGTATCAGATGAAGGAACGTAAGCTTCCGGTTGGTAATAATCATAGTAGGAGACAAAATATTCGACTGCGTTATCGGGGAACATCTCCTTGAACTCACCATACAGCTGTGCTGCAAGTGTTTTATTATGAGCGATGACCAGTGTCGGCTTCTGTAATTGCTGAATCACATTTGCCATCGTAAAAGTCTTTCCAGAACCCGTAACCCCCAGTAAAGTCTGGCATTGGTTGCCTTCCTTGAAACCTTTCACAAGCTCTGCAATCGCCTGTGGCTGGTCTCCGGTTGGCT
>CAJMSZ010000005.1 GCA_905216215.1 uncultured bacterium
TAGCTGTATGTGATTTTGAAGGTACAAAAGAAGAGGACTACAGACTTTAGAGATATGGTTTGTAGTTTTTTTATTATTTGCAATAAGCCAAGTGAATTATGAGAGGAATGTAAGATTGATGAAGAAAAGATTTTATTTATTAACCGTTTTATTGGTAACTTGGATGATTGTTATTTTTTCTTTTTCTGCACAGCCTGCAAAGAAATCAACTGATTTGAGTGAGGGTGTAGGAAGAAAAGTAGCTAATCTTGTGATTCCTGGTTTTCAAAGCTGGAGTACAGAAAAGCAGGAAGAATATATTGGGAGTATTGATTTCTTCGTGAGAAAAACGGCACATTTTACAGAATATATGATTCTGGGGAGCTTATGGCTATTGTGTATCTATAATAAACCTTGCAGGAATTGCTCTTTTCAACAGAAAATTGGAATTAGCGTTGGTGCAAGTGCCGTGTATGCCATGAGTGATGAATTTCATCAGCTATTTGTGGATGGGAGAGCCGGAAGATGGATGGATGTAGGGATTGATACAGGAGGTGCAATCACTGGAGTAGTGATTACGCTAGTATTGATTGTGATATATAACAAAATAAGCGGATATAAAAAGAACAAGAAAATCTGGTAGTGGATTTTCTTGTTCTTTTGTTATGTGTGGAATGAATTGGCAACGTATTATTTATGCCATAAGTTTGGAATGTCCGCCATGTCATAGGCTGTCGCCTGATAGACATAGTAGTTGAGCCAGTTGGTATATAAGTTATTTGAAACAGAGCGCCATCGCAAAACAGGTTTCGTTGTCGGGTCATCATTTTCGTAGTAATTTTTAGGAATGTCGATTGGAAGACCTTTTCCAAGGTCACGTTTGTACTCCTGATCCAGTGTAAGTCTGTCATATTCCGGATGTCCCATGACGAAAATCTGCCGTCCGTCCTGTGCCATTGTAAGTAACATACCTGCCTCCTTGGAGGTGGCAAGTACTTTCAGCCGTTTATCAGCCATGATATGTTCTAACGGAACGTCTGTATGGCGGGAATGTGGAGCAAAGAATTTGTCGTCAAAACCACGTACAAGAGGAACCTTACGGTCCAGAACCTCATGTTCAAATACACCGAATAATTTCTTATCTAACATAACTTTATTAATTCCATAGTGATAATACAGTCCGGCCTGTGCTCCCCAGCAGAGGTGCATGGTAGAAGCAACATTCGTTTTTGTCCAGTCCATGATATGGGTAAGTTCTTCCCAATAATCTACTTCCTCGAATGGCATCTGTTCCACTGGAGCACCGGTGATAATGAACCCATCAAAACACTCGGAAGCTATTTCATCAAACTTTTTGTAAAACTTATTTAAATGGCTTGCCGGTGTGTTTTTGGAATGATGGCTGGAAGTCATGACAAAATCCACATCCACCTGAAGAGGTGAATTGGAAAGAAGGCGAAGAATCTGAAGCTCTGTATCTTCTTTCAACGGCATTAAGTTAAGAATTCCGATTTTAATCGGACGAATGTCCTGATGAACAGCGCGGTGTTCATCCATGACAAATATATTTTCATGTTCCAGAATTTCTTTTACCGGTAAATCATTCTGAACTCTGATTGGCATTTCGAATTCCTCATTTCTTTCATATAATAGTAAACCAGTACCTCTTATTATAGCATTTACCAGAAAAAGAGTCAATGAATCCCCAAAACTACTTTGCTTTGGCTGCTTTGTTAAATAAGAAGTATCCGATTAGGAACATAACTGCAAGAACTGCAACACCTGCATTTGCAATATGAGTAATCTGTGCAACGACACCAACCATGAATGTACCGAGGAAAGAAGCACCCTTTCCGCAAATATCATAAATACCAAAATACTCACCAGATTTTGAGGATGGTATGATTTTGGCAAAATAGGAGCGTGATAAAGCCTGAATGGCACCTTGAAACATTCCTACGAAAATAGCAAGCATCCAAAATTCCCACTGTTTATCCAATTGTATAGCAAATAAAGCGATACCCAGATAAGCAAGAATACAAATTTTAATTAGCCGTTCTGTGTTGTATTTTTTAGAGAGTCTCGCGAAAATAAGAGCACAGGGAAAGGCTACAAGCTGGGTGACTAACAGAGCAAGAAGAAGTCCACTGCTGTCAAGACCAAGTGCACTTCCGTAAGCGGTTGCCATTTCGATGATGGTGTAAACACCATCAATAAAAAAGAAGAAAGATAACAGATACAAGAAGACCGGCTTCTGATTTTTAATATCTTTCAAGGTCGTAAATAAGCGTTTAAAGCTGTCGCTTACAGGATGGGCAGGTATATTAACATAATATTTCTGCTCGTAATTTCGGAATAATGGAACCGACATAAGAAGCCACCATATGGCATTAATAAAAAACGCAATGGACATGGCGGACCGTAGTGTAAGACCAAGGCGGTCATACATCAGTACAAAAATAAGTGAGATAACAAATGGAATACAGCTTCCGATATAACCCCAGGCATAACCATGAGAAGAAACTGCATCCATTCTGTCTTCGGAGGTAATATCAACAAGCATTGCATCATAAAAGATTAAGCTGGCATTATATCCTACCTTGGAAAGGGTAAATACAATGAGAAAAAGAAACCAGTGAGTAGGAAATGCAAGCAATGCACTGGTAACGACTCCGAAAATAACGCTGATTGAAAAAAGCTTTTTACGGAAATTTTTTGTGTCTGCCAAAGTGCCGAGAACAGGTCCGATGCAGGCAACAATAATTGTGGCAACAGAGGCTGCATAGCCCCAGTATGCCAGATAGTCAACTTTGGAAATCCCGGCATTTTCAGCCAGATAGTTGAAGTAAATAGGGATGATTGTAGAAACCAGCATAATGAATGCGGAATTTCCAACATCATAGAGAATCCATTGTTTTTCGAGTTTGGTAAGCTTGGTGTCATTCATATGTAGTGTCTCCTATTCAAAATTCCGATCAAAACGCGGATTCAGTTCTTTGCCTGAATTTACAGTGTTATCGTAGTCATAGATTAATTCCACAGCCAGTGGAATAGCGTCCTGAAAATGTTTGTATAATCCCATATTACTTTGTTTACACTTGGGATTGTCTTTCCGCAAATGCATGAGTCCTTTATAGGAATCTTCTTTTTTCAGAAGCTTCATTGCCAGATTAATCGCACCCTGATGAAGAAAACCAGGAGCGGTAAAAAACCATTTTATAAATTTCAGATACTGTAATGCTGTTTTTATAGTAGGCGGATCCATATGTTCATAGAACAGATAAATGGATTTTGCAGTTACGTTGTCTGTGGGAACAAGCTCACAGAGCGGATAAGAGAGGGGATTTTTTCCATCTTTTCTCAAAAGCATTTTTTCAAATTCCTCTTCAATCTCCAAATGACCTACTCTGGTTTTTTGCATCATTTCTTCCACATAGGGATGACATTCGCTGTCCAGGACGAAATGACAGAGAAAACCAAGAAGATAGGCATACTCGCGGGAGTCACGGCCTTTTTCACGAATGACATTTACAGCATGCTGTAAAAATGGAGCAGCCGAAAGGAAATGAAGCTGGTATCCATATTTTGTTACGCGGTTACTACTGTAGGCCTTGTAAAAGAAGAAAATATCAGGTCCTTGTAATCCTATTTGAAATTGTGTATAGTATTTGGAAATAATATCGAATAGTTCCCCGTCCAGTTGTTCCAATACTTTGCGACCAAAGCGGTCATGTGCATAAAGAGCTGGCATGCAAATTCCTCCAATCGTATCTATAACATTTTTTTCGTTTAGTATTAGTATAGGTGGAAAAGAGGACGATAGTCAATGATGTTTACAATCATTTAACAATCTTGTTGATGAAAGTAACGATGTTTTAAATCAATCCTTGTGTAAAAGGCACGAACTGTGCTATACTGTAAAGTACGAAATAAGGGAGAGTATAGAATGGCAAAGAAAGGGAAAAAGGGTAAGAATACAATTCGATATTTCGATTACAGTCTGGTTGCAATTATTGTGTTTTTGATGTGCTTTGGACTGGTTATGTTATATAGCAGCAGCTCATATGAAGGATTAACTGAGTGGGGAGATTCCATGTATTTCTTCAAACGTCAGGCAATTATCAGTGCTGTGGGTCTGGTGATTACGCTGGTGGTATCCCGGATTGATTATCATAGATATGCGAAGTGGTCTACCACCCTGTTTCTGATTGCCATGTTTTTAATGGGACTGGTGAAATTTTCACCGCTCGGTATTACAAGAAATCAGTCCAGACGTTGGCTCTGGGCGCCGGTAATTGGACAGTTTCAGCCATCGGAGGTTATGAAGATAGCAATTATTGTTTTTATTCCGTATCTGATATGTAAGATAGGGGATAAGATACATAGCAGGAAAGGAATCCTCGCTATTTTGGTATGGGGATTTGTAGCATTCTATGGGGTTTTCAGCTGGACAGATAATTTAAGTACTGCAGTTATTGTACTTGGGATTGTCTGTGTTATGCTTTTTGTTATAGACAGGAGAACAAAGCTGTATATTGGAATCGGAGCCTGCGGTCTTACAGTATTTGTTGGAATGGCTGCAGTGCTTGGCAGGGTTCTGGAGAACAGTACCAATTTCCGGTTACGGCGAATTATAGCGTGGCTTCATCCTGAAAAGTATGCAAGCGGGCTTGCCTTTCAGACTGTGCAGGGATTGTATGCTATAGGTTCAGGCGGCTTTTTTGGAAAAGGGCTGGGAAACAGTGCGCAGAAGATGGTAATTCCAGAAGTGCAGAACGATATGATTCTTACGGTAATTTGTGAGGAACTTGGAGTGTTTGGAGCACTTATAGTGCTTACCTTGTTCGGACTGTTGCTTTATCGTCTTATATTCATTGCGCAAAACGCACCTGACAGATATGGTGCTTTGATCGTGACAGGTATTTTTGCACATATTGCTTTGCAGGTTGTGCTTAATGTAGCGGTAGTTACAAATATGATTCCGAATACAGGGATCACACTTCCGTTTATTAGTTATGGCGGTACGTCCATCATGTTTTTGATGGCAGAGATGGGAATTGCACTTGGAGTATCTAACCGGATTCGGTTGGAAGAATAAAAGAAAGTTAGAGAATCTTGCATTTTCGGGAGGCAGATATGAATTTTAAAGTTATTATAGACAGTTGTGGAGAGTTGACAGAAGAAATGAAAATGTCTGGGATATTTGAGACGGCTGCGCTTGGAATACAGGTAGATGATTATCACATTATGGATGATGAAAACTTTGATCAGGCAGAATTTCTAAGAAGGGTTGCAGAAAGCCCGAATTGTCCGAAGTCAAACTGCCCGTCGCCAGAACGTTATATGGAAAGTTATCATTGCGACGCCGAACGGGTATACGCGGTAACGTTGTCTTCTGAGCTTAGCGGTTCTTATAACAGTGCAGTATTAGGAAAGAATCTGTACAAGGAAGAATATGGTGAAAAGGATATTTATGTATTTAATTCCCGTTCCGCTTCCATTGGAGAGACATTGATTGGACTTAAGATAGAAGAGTGTGAGAAGGTCGGAATGAGCTTTCAGGAAGTAGTTGATACCGTAGAAGCGTATATTGCGGAACAGCATACTTATTTTGTGCTGGAGAATCTGGAGACGCTTCGAAAGAACGGAAGATTATCCGGACTTAAGGCAATGGCAGCTTCTGTGCTGAATATCAAGCCGATTATGGGGTCTACTCCGAAGGGGGAGATTCAGCAGCTTGCACAAATGCGAGGAATGAGAAAGGCAACGAATAAGATGGCAGAGATTCTAGCTCAGGAAGCTATCAATCCTGCTAAGAAGATTCTGGCAATTTCTCATTGTAATTGTCCGGAACGTGCGGAGCAATTAAAGCATGCAATTATGGAATTGATTCCGATAAAGGATTGCATTTTGGTGGATACAAGAGGAATCAGCAGTATGTATGCCAATGATGGTGGAGTGATTGCGGTAATATAGTTTACGCGAAGTGACGAGCCAAAGTCCGTGCTTGCACGAGAACTTGGCAACTGCCGCGATAGCCATGAGATTATTTATGATTGCATACTTCGCACTTGTACTTGAAAAAATACTATGTTAAAATAAGCGTAGCTTTGACAGATAAGGAGTTTTAGATTATGAGTCAGGAAAAAGTAAATCGTTATAAAGAAGAAAAGGCAAACCGTAAACAAAATGTTGCCAAAGAAAAAAGAAAAAAAGCCATCAGTAAAGTGGCCGGTGTACTGGCAGCAGTCGTGATTATAGGGTGGGTTGGTTATTCAGCCGTTGATTCTTATCAGAGCAGCCAGCCGAGAGAACAAGTTGAAGTGGATTATACAGCAGTGAGTGATTATTTGCAGTCATTGAATTAATCATAGGCAATAAAAACAGGTGTTACCGCATTTAAGCGGCAGCACCTGTTATTTTTTTACGCGAGCAACGAGCCAAAGTCCGTGCTTGCACGAGACCTTGGCGACTGCCGCGATAACTTGAGAAACTCGCGAAGCGTGTTTCTCATAGTTGCCAAGCACACGATGAAAAGGTCCGATTGCTCTTTGGATGCTCTTAATTTATTAGAAAATCTTTCACAGCATCTCTTGAGACACCAAAACTAATCAGAGTATGTGCATGATAGCTTGTGATAGTCGCAGTCATTTCATCTACAGAATATTCTAAGCCTGGTTCAGATAAACGATCTAAAATACCGCGCCATATCAGAACGTTCATATTGGAAATATCCATCACCTTGTCTTCCGGTATATAACCGCATTTTGCCGATTCCATTAACAAGGTATAATCACGCTTATGAAGTTCTCGTTCCTGAAGCATAGGATAGAACCGGAGTCCATCTTCCGGAAGTTGTTCGGGAAAGACTTCATAGTATAATTTCAAAGAATCATTATAGGAAGAAACAAATTTTCCAAAAAACAGGTTCTTATATACAACGGGTTCCTGACAGGTTTAAAATTCAAGCTTTTCAATGATAGTCTACTTGGAATGGTACTTTCTATGGTAGCACTGAAGGAAGAAAAGTTATAGAATACAATCCTTTATTCCTATACATTCGGTAAGATTCATCAAGGAATACGCCGAGGTATTTGTTTGAACATTGTGATTCGCATGTAATTGATTATGCAATTGTGTGAAGGAAAAATGTGTTTGGAGAAAATATGATGCGGAAAATAAAATTAATTGAAAATAATAAAAAAGTTTTAAAAAATGTATTTACAAATAAGATGCGATATGTTATCATGATTACATGAAGAACAAGTTATCAAGATAACATAACTTCACAAGGTAGATTTCCCTCAATTTACCAAACCACCCTTAATTAAATATTTTATTCGAAAAGAGCAGTTGAGTGATTCAACTGCTTTTTTCGTGCGCATATATGTGGAGAAGAAAATGTGTGGGGAATTTTGATATACATATTCCGGCCAACAATATAAAACCTATAAAAAACAGCCGAAAAAACATTCAAAAACAGTGAAAAAGGGGTTGAAAAGGGAAAGAAAGTGGGTTAGAATGGAGACAAGTGGTAGAAAGTGGAGTAAAGTGGGAGCCAAATGGAGTGAAAAAGACCACTTTGGAAGAAGGTGATTCTCATGTTGACTGGAGAATTTAATCACAGTATTGATTCGAAAGGCAGGTTAATCATTCCTTCAAAATTACGGGATAGTCTTGGTGAACATTTTGTAATTACGAAAGGGATGGATGGCTGCTTATTTCTGTATCCGGAAAATGAATGGGAAGCCTTTGAAGAAAAGCTCAGAACCTTACCACTCACGAATAGAAAGGCCAGAGATTTCAAGCGATTCTTTCTCGGAAGCGCTGTTGAAGGAGAAATTGACAAACAAGGGAGAGTTTTGATTTCGAATTCATTGCGTGCATATGCAGACCTGGATAAGGAAGTTGTTCTTACCGGTGTACTGGATAAAGTGGAAATCTGGAGCAAGGATGCATGGGAAGCTCGTACAGCTGATGTTGAAGAAAATATCGAAGATATTGCAAGTGACATGGAAGATTTGGGACTTAGCATCTAAAGAAATGTTTGGAGGACAATATGGTATTTGAACACAAGTCAGTATTACTTGAAGAAACAATCGAAGGCCTGAACATCAAGCCGGACGGAATTTACGTCGATGGTACGCTTGGTGGAGGTGGACATGCTTATGAAGTATGCTGCCGTTTAAACGACAAGGGGAGATTTATAGGAATAGACCAGGACGCAGCTGCAATTGAAGCAGCGGGTGCCCGCTTAAGCGACTTCGGGGAGAAAGTTACAATAATCAGGAGCAATTATTGCAATATGAAGTCGGAGCTCCAAAAGATAGGAATTGACAAAGTAGATGGGATCGTGCTTGATCTGGGCGTATCGTCTTATCAGTTAGATACGGCAGAGAGGGGATTCTCCTATCGTGAAGATGCACCTCTGGATATGCGAATGGATACTCGTCAGACTTTGACGGCCAGGGACATCGTCAATGACTATAGTGAGATGGACCTTTTTCGAATTATTCGCGATTATGGGGAGGACAAGTTCGCCAAGAACATTGCCAAACATATCGTGATGGAAAGAGAAAAAGGTTCCATCGAAACAACCGGTCAATTGACGGAGATTATTCGACAGTCAATCCCGATGAAATTTCAGAAAAATGCAGGTCATCCGGCAAAACGTACATTTCAGGCAATCCGTATTGAATGTAACAGGGAGCTGGAAGTGCTTAGAGATTCGCTGGATGACATGATTGATATGCTGAACGAAGATGGAAGAATCTGCATTATTACCTTCCATTCTTTGGAAGATAGAATTGTAAAGGGAATTTTTAAGAAGAATGAAAACCCATGTACATGTCCAAGTTCATTTCCTGTATGCGTATGCGGAAAGGTATCGAAGGGCAGGGTAGTTACTAAGAAACCAATTCTTCCAAGTGAGGAAGAACTGGAATGGAACAGTCGTTCCAAGAGCGCGAAGCTCCGCATTTTCGAGAGAAAGTAAGAGGAGTGGTCAGGATATTTTGAAAGGATGATAACGTATGGCAAATCGGCGTAATTCAAACACACAGACAAAAAGACGCACGGCTATGCGCAACGATGAGACGTATATATATGGAAATACTGTCAGAAAAGCACAGGTAGTTCCGAAGCGGACAGACAGAGAGGAAGTAGGAAAGCCACAGCCTAAGAAGAAAGAAGTAAGTGCCCAGGTCAGAAAGAACAGAAAACATGCTCTTCATATGAATACAGCATATACATTGTTTCTGACAGTAGCTGCCATTGCAACACTTTCTGTGTGTGTCTGGTATTTACAGCTTCGGTTTGAGATGACAAGTCATACAGCAAATCTGGCATCTATGGAACAGGAGCTTGCTGATTTAAAAGAGGAAAATACCACCAGAGAAAACAGTATTCTTAATTCGGTGAATCTGGAAGATGTCAAAGATTATGCCATTAACAGTCTTGGTATGGTATATGCTGACTCATCCCAGATTATTACATATCAGAATTCGGCAGGAGATACCGTAAAGCAATATCAGGAAATACCGAAAAAAGGTGCCTTAGATTAAAGAATAACAATAGAAAAGGTGAATTGAAATGTCAAAAAGTAAGAAAAAAAGTGTTTCTCCTTTGCGCCTGAAGTTCACGAAGAAAATGCAGGAAAAGCTAGTAATGCTCTTTATAGCAATTTTACTGGCTTTTGTTGTACTTATAGGGAGAATTATACAGATAAATGCGTCGGAGGGAGAAAGCTACACAAAAACAGTGCTGGATCAGCAACAGTACACCAGCAGAACCATTCCTTTTAAGAGAGGAGATATTGTTGATGCCAATGGAACGAAACTGGCAACCAGTGAGCGTGTATATAATGTTATTCTGGATGTGAAGGTACTGTTAAGTGCAGACAAAGACAGTGGAACTTACGTTTCAGCGACCAAAGAAGCATTGGCAACCTATTTTGAAATTGATTCAGATACTATAGATACTATCATCAGTGAGAAACCGGAAAGTCGATATGTGATTCTGAAAAAAAATATCAGCTATGATGCGGCACAGACATATAAGAAGGCAGTTGAAGAGAATGCCTATGTGCAGGGAGTATGGCTGGAAGAGGATTATATCCGGAAATATCCATATAATGCACTGGCATGTGATGTGATTGGATTCAGTGTAGATGGAAATGAGGGCGCAATTGGACTGGAAGCATATTATAATGATGTGTTAAATGGAACGGATGGGCGAAGCTATGGTTATCAGACTGGAACGGCTGACATGGAAAAGACGGTAAAGCTTCCAGTTAATGGAAATACGGTAAAGGTGTCGCTGGATACCAATTTGCAATCAATTGTGGAAAAGCACATTAAGGCATTTAATGAATCCTATACGAACAATTATACGCAAGGACCAGGTGCAAAGAATATTGCGGTGATTATTATGGACCCGAATTCGGGGAGCGTGCTTTCTATGGCATCTTATCCGGATTTTGATTTGAATAATCCCAGAGATTTAAGCAAGTATTACACGGAAGAAGAGCTGTCGTCTATGGATAGCAGTGCAAAGCTGGAGAAGCTGAATGCACTATGGAGAAACTTCTGTGTCAGTGATACGTTTGAACCTGGATCCACCATCAAACCATTTACTGTTGCAACCGGACTGGAGATTGGAACGCTTAACGGAAATGAAACCTATTATTGCGGCGGTTCCCTGCAAGTGGGCGATTACAATATCAAATGTATTTCCTACGATAAGGGTGGACATGGTTATCAGACCTTAACACAGGTTATGGAAAATTCCTGTAATGTGGCTTTGATGCAGATTGCACAGCAGATTGGGCCGGAGGAATTCAGCAAATATCAGCAGATGTTTGGATTTGGGGAATATACCGGAATTGATTTGCCGGGAGATGCTCTGGGAATCCTGTATTCTCCGGAAAACATGGGAAGTGTAGACCTTGCAACCAACTCCTTTGGACAGAACTTTAACGTGACGATGCTCCAGCTCGCATCTGGTTTTTGCTCGTTGGTAAACGGTGGTGATTATTATGAGCCACAGGTGGTAAAGGAAATTCTGGATGAAAATGGAAACGTAGTGGAAAACGTTCAGCCTGTACTTAAGAAACGTACTATTTCTAAAGAAACTTCAGAACTGTTGAAGTCTTATATGTATAGTGTTGTGGAAAATGGTAGTGGTAAGCGCGCAAAGGTTGAAGGTTACGATGTAGGTGGTAAAACTGGTACGGCGGAAAAACTTCCACGTACAGAGAATAAAAATCTGCTCTCATTTAT
Source organism: uncultured bacterium (assembly GCA_905216215.1). Lineage (GTDB taxonomy): Bacteria > Bacillota > Clostridia > Lachnospirales > Lachnospiraceae > Allocoprococcus. The sequence goes on from CAJMSZ010000005.1 coordinate 11,259, forward strand.
CGGATATGCACCGCAGGAGAATCCGGAAGTAGTAGTGTACGTCATTATTGATGAGCCAAATGTTGAAAATCAGGGAAGAAGCAGTGCGCTTGTAACCCAGCTTGCTGCAGACATAATGACAGAAGCATTTCCGTATCTTGGAATCACAAAAACACAACAAGAATAACGGAACAATTATTTATAACGTAAATTCATAACCTCAGTGAAGAGATAATAAATTGTAGTAATTCATTATCTTTTCCTGAGGTTTTTTATTGGACAATAAGCAGCGTGTTCCGTGGAACAAGACTTACAATAAACGAAAACTGCTGGTGGTATTTGCATGTGCCACACTCTGCCTTGCGGGGCTGATGGGGAGACTGGTCTATTTGATGGTGTCTGAGGCAGATTATTATCAGAAACTTGCAGAAGAATTACACGAAAGGGAAAGAGAGATCAAAGCGGCAAGAGGAGAAATTCGTGACAGGAATGGGGTAACGCTGGCAACCAATAAGACGGTTTGCACGATTTCTGTGATTCACAGTCAGGTAAAAGATGCAGAACAGGTTATCCGTATACTGTCCCAAACTTTAGAACTGGACGAGGCAGAGGTGCGTAAGAAGGTAGAAAAGGTGTCCTCGAGGGAACGGATTCAGTCCAATGTAGAAAAAAGCGTGGGGGATAAGATTCGGGAATATGGTCTTGAGGGTGTAAAAGTAGATGAGGATTTCAAACGTTACTATCCTTACGATGAATTGGCTTCTAAGGTATTGGGATTCACCGGAAGTGACAATCAGGGAATTATCGGGCTGGAGGTAAAATACGAAGACTGGCTGAAGGGGACGGATGGGACCATTCTTACAACAACAGATGCAAGAGGAATTGAACTGGAAAATATGGCAGAAGGACGAATAGAACCTGTGGCAGGAAACAACCTGCAACTTAGTCTGGATTATAATATTCAGAAATATGCGCAGCAGGCAGCTCAGAGGGTAATGGAAGAAAAACAGGCAGATGCAGTGGAGGTGATGATTCTGAATCCACAGAATGGGGAGATGTATGCCTGTGTGGATGTACCAGAGTTTAATCTGAATACCCCTTTTGTACTAAATACGGAGACAGAGCTTTCAGATGAGGAAGAACGACAGGAGCAGTTAAATCAGATGTGGCGGAATCGATGTATCAGTGATACCTATGAGCCAGGTTCTATTTTCAAGGTGTTTACAGCGTCAGCGGCACTGGAAGCCGGAGCGGTTTCTCTGGAAGACCATTTTTATTGCCCTGGATATAAAATGGTCGAGGACCGGAGAATCCGGTGTGCCAAGGTGGGTGGACATGGTTCGGAGACATTTACCCAGAGTGTGCAGAACTCCTGTAACCCGGCCTTCATTGAAATTGGTGCCAGACTGGGGGTTTCGAATTTTTATAAATATTTTAGACAGTTTGGACTTATGGATAAGACGGGAGTGGACCTTCCGGGGGAAGCTTCTGCAGTCATTCATAAAGAGAAAAATGTGGGCGCAGTGGAGCTTGCTACCATGTCATTTGGACAGTCTTTTCAGGTGACACCATTACAGATGGCAGCTACGGTCTGCTCTGTGGTAAATGGAGGCAAACGGATTACCCCTCATTTCGGCATTCGGGTTTATGATGAAAAGGAGAAAGTTATTGAAGAATTTTCTTACGACAAGGGAAAAACAATTGTCAGTACAGAAACTTCCCAGACCATGCGGACGATACTGGAGAGTGTGGTAAGTGAGGGTGGAGGGAAAAATGCTTATATGGAAGGATATCGTATTGGGGGAAAGACAGCTACCAGCCAGACATTGCCGAGAAGTGCCAATAAATATATTTCTGCTTTCATTGGATTTACACCTGCAGAAAATCCGAAAGTAGCGGCAATGGTAATCATATATAATCCGAAGGGAATCTACTATGGTGGAACCATTGCTGCACCGGTGGTAAAAGATATTTTTGAAAATATTCTTCCTTATTTGAACATTGAAAAAGAAGAATCGGTTGAAAATCAAAGTTGAATACATTATACTAATCCCTAGAACGAAAGAAAATAAGAGGTGTAGAATATGGATTATAAAATGGTGATACCCGTGCTGATTGCATTTGGGTTAAGTGTACTGATGGGTCCAATTGTGATTCCATTTTTAAGAAGGCTGAAGATGGGGCAGACCGAGCGTGTAGAGGGGGTTCAGTCTCATCTGAAGAAGGCGGGAACACCTACTATGGGTGGGGTGATGATTCTGGCGGCAATTACAATTACTTCTCTGATTTATGTACGTGAATATCCGAAGATTATTCCGATTCTTTTTGTGACACTTGGATTTGGAATGATTGGATTTCTGGACGATTATCTGAAAGTTGTACTGAAGCGCTCCGATGGACTTTTCCCAATGCAGAAGATGGCATTACAGATTGTAATCACTGGAATTTTTGCTTTCTATATTGTGAAGATAGCAAAGATACCGCTTACTATGCTGGTGCCGTTTTCCGGTGGAAAATACTTGGATATCGGATGGCTTGCAATTCCGGTATTATTTTTTGCAGTAATCGGTACGGTAAATGGGGTGAATTTTACTGATGGACTGGATGGACTTGCTTCCAGTGTAACGGTACTGGTAGCCACTTTCTTTACCGTGGTAGCTATCGGAACAAAGAGTGGAATTGAGCCGATTACCTGTGCGGTAGTAGGAGCTTTGCTTGGCTTTTTATTATTTAATGTATATCCTGCAAGTGTATTTATGGGAGATACAGGCTCATTGGCTTTGGGTGGTTTCGTGGCTTCCACAGCTTATATGCTTCAGATGCCGCTTTTTATCATATTGGTAGGCGCAATTTATTTGATGGAAGTACTGTCAGTCATGATTCAGGTTACTTATTTTAAAGCTACAGGTGGAAAGCGAATCTTCAAAATGGCACCGATTCATCATCACTTTGAACTGTGTGGATGGAGTGAAACAAGGGTTGTGGCTGTATTTTCTATTATTACAGCAATCCTTTGCCTGATTGGAATTATGGCAATGTAAGAGAAAGTTGAAGCAACTGGAGGCGAGATACGTGGAGTTAAAAGGAAAAAAAGTACTGGTATTTGGTGCGGGAATCAGTGGGATTGGTTCTTGCGGACTGCTTGAGAAAGAAGGTGCTCAGGTTATTCTTTATGATGGCAAGGCAGATTTGGATATTGAAAAAGTAAAGGGACAGCTGGGAAATGATGCTGTGCAGGTTGTGGCAGGTGCATTTCCGGAAGAATTGCTTGAAACACTGGATTTGGTCATCATGAGCCCGGGGGTTCCCACAGACCTTCCCATTGTGCTTCAGATGAAGAAAAAGGAAGTTCCGGTGTGGGGTGAGATTGAGCTGGCTTATGTATGTGGAAAGGGAGATATCCTTGGGATTACAGGAACCAATGGAAAGACCACCACAACCTCGCTTCTTGGGGAGATTATGAAAAATGCGTTTGAAAGTGTATTTGTGGTAGGAAATATTGGAAATCCGTATACTACGGTAGCGGCAGAAACAAGGGAAGACTCTGTTATTGTGGCAGAGCTTTCAAGCTTCCAGTTGGAAAGCATTCATACTTTCCGGCCCAAGGTAAGCGCTGTGCTAAATATTACACCGGATCATTTGAACCGTCATCATACCATGGAAGCATACATTCAGGCGAAGATGGATATTGCGAAGAATCAGACTTCAGAGGATGTCTGCGTGTTGAACTATGAGGACGAGACAACCAGAAACATGGCAGGAAAAATCTCTGCAACTGTCATATATTTCAGCAGCGCACATAAATTGGAAAAAGGAATCTATTTAGATGGAGATTCGATTATTTATAAACCAGAGCAGGATAAGGAAGGCATTTTGGTGTGCAAAACTTCTGAACTGCAGATTTTAGGTGTGCATAACTATGAGAATGTAATGGCAGCAGTTGCTATGGCGGCAGCATATGGTGTGGATATGGATATTATTCGTCACACAGTCACTTCTTTTAAAGGGGTAGAGCACAGAATTGAGTTTGTGGCGGAGAAAAACGGAGTTGTTTATTATAATGATTCGAAAGGAACCAATCCGGATGCGGCAATCAAGGGAATTCAGGCAATGGTAAGACCGACGATTCTGATTGGTGGAGGCTACGATAAGCAGTCAGATTTCCATGACTGGATTCGCAGCTTTGACGGTAAAGTACGCTATCTCGTGCTGATCGGTGCTACCAGAGAACAGATTCAGAAAGAGGCTGCGGAGTGCGGCTTCACCAATTGTATTTTGAAAGATACCTTTGAAGAAGCACTGGATACCTGCGTAGAACTGGCAAGACCAGGGGACGCGGTTCTGCTTTCACCTGCATGTGCGAGCTGGGGCATGTTCCCAAATTATGAAGTGCGGGGAAATGAATTTAAGAAATATGTACAACAGCTTTAAGAGAGAAGAGGATTATCAAGAAAAGGGTGTGAGTATGGTTGGCAGAAGAAAAAAAGAAAGGGCATAGGGATTATGTGCTGATTGTGACTGTTTTTCTTCTGGTTTTGGTAGGCCTGGTTATCCTGTACAGTGCCAGTGCCTACAATGGAAGAGTGAAGTTTCATGATTCTTTTTACTACTTGAAAAAGCAAATTTTTGCGACATTACTCGGAATTCTCTGCATGTATATAGTTGCCGGAATTGATTATCATATCTGGCAGAAGGTGGCAGTTCATGGTTATCTGGCTGCCATAGGGTTGTCCATTGCAGTTATGCTGTGGGGAAAGGAATATAATGGGTCCAAAAGATGGTTGTCTTTGGGCCCGTTTTCTTTTCAGCCATCGGAATTTTCGAAGGTGGCTTTGATTATTTTTATTGCATGGGTCATAACACGCAATCGAAAAAATATTGGAAAAATGGGGACGCTGATTAAGATAATGATGTACATTTTGCCTATTGTAGGACTGGTAGGGGCAAGTAATTTAAGTACGGCAATCATTATTCTTGGAATCGGTGCATTGCTTATTTTTGTGGCCAGCCCCAAGTATGGACAGTTTATAGGACTTGGCATGACAGCAGTTGGATTCATGGGAATTTTCCTGGCACTGGAGAGCTATCGTCTGGAACGAATCGCCATCTGGAGAAATCCAGAACGATATGAAAAAGGTTATCAGACTTTACAGGGACTTTATGCTATCGGTTCCGGTGGACTCTTCGGCACAGGACTTGGAAACAGTATACAGAAGCTTGGATTTGTGCCGGAAGCACAGAATGACATGATTTTTTCGATTATCTGCGAAGAACTTGGCGTGGTTGGAGCCTGTGGAATTATTCTTTTGTTCTTTGTTTTGATCTGGCGCTTTTTTCTGGTCTCGGTTCGATGCAAAGAATTATTTGGAAGTCTTATAGCAGCAGGTGCTATGGTACATATGATGATTCAGGTAATTCTGAACATTGCTGTGGTAACAAATACCATTCCCAATACAGGGATTACGCTTCCGTTTATCAGCTATGGAGGAACATCTGTTGTTTTCTTGTTGGTAGAAATGGGACTTGTGCTTAGCGTTTCGAATTGGTACAATAGGAATAGTGACACGCCGCACAAAACATAAGCAGAAGGTGTGGAATAAGTGTTCACAGACAGGGGAAAACAAGGGGGAACCATAGATGGAGGAGAAGAAAAAGCCAAGCAAAAGAACGATACGACGAGGAATTGCAGTGATGGTGATTCTTTTGGTAATGCTGGTCTGCATCCTTATGATAACTCTTCTTCTTGTATTTCAGATACGCAAGATAAAGGTAAAAGGAAACACCTATCTTACTTCCGGAGAGATACAGAACTGGATAGAACAGGACGATGCATTTGGAAATTCACTTTATCTGATGTATAAAGTTCACTTTACAGATTTTGAGTTACTTCCTACCATGGAAGATGCGAAAATCAAGATGGTGAATCCGTGGACCATTCAGGTTGATGTTACAGAAAAGAAGGCAGTTGGTTATATTGTCATGCCGGACGAAGAGTGTGTGTATTTTGATGAGGAGGGACGGGTGCTTGCCAAGACCACAGAATGGCGGGATAATGTTCCAAGAGTGGATGGAATCAGCTTGAGTGAGGTGACTCTTTATGAGGAACTTCCAGTGAGCAAAGAAAATAAAAAAGCATTCAAAAGTCTGTTGGAAATCAGTAGCACTCTTACAAAATACGAATTAGTTCCGACGAGCCTTTCTGTGGTAGATTCAGAAGTATATCTGTATTTTGGAAATCAATGTGTGATTCTGGGACATGAAAACATTGAAAACAGGATTGCACAGATTACACCGATTCTGGAAAAACTTGGAGACCAGAAGGGAACACTTCATCTGGAAGATTATGATAAGAATAATACAACAATAAGCTTTGAAAAGGACTTTCTGCCTTCTGATGAGGAGAATAGTACAGAAAATGCGGAATAAGCTGTTTGAAATGGCGAAAAAAATAAGAAAATATATAAAATTCTATTGAAATTTGAAGAGAAAAAATATATTATAAGGTTATATATAGCCTAGTATATAATCAGTGGAGTATAAATGAAGCAACGAAGGAGGAGAAACTCTTGTTAGAAATTAAAACAAATGAATCAGAAGCAGCAGCGAAAATAATAGTAATTGGTGTTGGCGGCGGTGGAAATAACGCTGTAAACCGTATGATTGATGAGCAGATTGCCGGTGTTGAATTTATTGCAATCAACACAGATAAACAGGCACTTCAGCTCTGTAAAGCTCCAACTTTAATGCAGATTGGGGATAAGCTTACCAAAGGACTTGGAGCGGGAGCCAAGCCGGAGATTGGTGAAAAGGCAGCCGAAGAAAGTGCAGAAGAGATTTCCGCAGCACTGAAAGGTGCAGATATGGTATTTGTAACCTGTGGAATGGGTGGTGGAACCGGTACAGGTGCTACTCCGATTGTGGCTCGTATTGCAAAAGAACAGGGGGCACTTACTGTTGGTGTTGTTACAAAGCCTTTTCGCTTTGAATCAAAGACACGTATGAACAATGCCCTGCAGGGAATTGAAAAATTAAAAGAAAATGTTGACACACTTATCGTTATTCCGAATGATAAGCTGCTTGAAATTGTAGATAGACGAACAACAATGCCTGAGGCACTTAAGAAAGCTGATGAAGTTCTTCAGCAGGGTATTCAGGGTATTACAGACCTGATTAACGTTCCATCATTAATCAACCTGGATTTTGCCGATGTTCAGACGGTAATGACAGATAAGGGAATTGCTCATATCGGTATTGGACAAGGCAAGGGCGATGACAAGGCTCTGGAAGCTGTTAAGCAGGCTGTTGCCAGTCCACTTCTTGAGACAACGATTGCAGGGGCATCACATGTTATCATCAATATTTCCGGTGATATTACACTTATGGATGCAAGTGATGCGGCAGAGTATGTGCAGGATCTTGCAGGAGAAGATGCAAATATCATCTTCGGTGCAATGTACGATGACTCTAAGGCAGATGAAGCTACCATTACTGTAATTGCAACAGGACTTCACAGTGTAGGTGGAACAGCTTCTAAGCTTCAGTCAAGACTGGAACATAAGGCAAGCATGTTAGCGGGTGCAGGACAGCTTAACAATACACAGAATCTTACAAGACCAGAGTTCAATACATCTCCAGAGAGACCGGCTTATGGTGCAAGAACACAGCAGACTTCAGATATGCCACAGCTCCAGACACCAAGAACACCTGTAAGTAATGTAAAAGAGCAGTCTATTAAGATTCCAGATTTCTTTAAGAAATAAGGTTTTGGAATAAAAGTAGAAATATAATAATATTGTAAGTAAAAGAGACATGTCATGATGACATGTCTCTTTTTGGTTTAACAGGAAATTGCGATGGAGCTTCCTACCTCATTGTCGAATGAATCCACGAATTCGACAACGACTTTTGACAAAAATTGAGAGAGGGGTACGTTTATAATAGGACTTACTTAAGTACCAAATCGATTTAGTGGCTGAAGAGGAAGAAGGAATTATATGCAATATGAATTGTATATAGACGTATTTTTTCTGGAAAATTTTATGATGGATTCTATAGTGCTTATGGCTGTAAAGCGGAGCATACATAAACAGGCTTCAGAAGGCAGGATATGCATAGGAGCTTTGACAGGAGCATTCCTTACTTGCTTGATAGTGGTAATACCACTATCAAATGCAGGAAAACTTGCAGTATCACATACTATAATTAACAGTATAATGTTGATTATAGGTCTTCAAATTAGAAAAATAAAGGATTATATTAATGGAATTATTTCTTTATATATATTTAGTTTTCTAATTGGGGGAATTATTTCTTGCATAGAAAATATGGCGGAAGGATATCTGAAGGCAGGAAGTCTGTTTTGGGGAATTGCAGTATGCAGTTATTTCGTATTTCGGAAGATACTGGACTATCTGGAAATCATATTTAAATTACCAACACAATATTGTCAGGTTGTACTTACTTTAAAAGGAAGGTCTTGCACCGTAGAAGCATTGATTGACAGTGGAAATAATTTGAACGATAGCATTACAGGAAAACCGATACATATTATTACATCTAAAACAATAAAAAAATTAACCGATGTAAATGAAACACAAAAAATACGTTATGTTCCTTACCATACGATTCAAGAAGAAGAAAGCGTTCTTCCGGTTATCAGACTGGATAAAATGCAGATTCTCGGGGAAAAAGCAAAAATAGTGAGTAATCCCGTTATCGGCATTTCATCTAAGGATGAATTCGAAGGCGGAAAATTTGAAATGATATTAAATCCAGAGGATTGTTGAGGAGGAAATGATGATGATAAAAGTAGCAGTACCAAATCAGTTTAAGATGCGGATTACAGTACCCTTTCGCACGATTTTATTTCCCGATAAGCAGGAAATTCACTACATTGGTGGAACAGATGTATTACCACCTCCACTGGAAACAGAAAAAGAGAATGAGATGATCATGTGGCTCGGGACGGAAAAGGAGGAAAGAGCCAGAAAAATATTGATTGAGCATAATTTACGATTGGTTGTGTATATAGCAAAAAAATTTGATAATACAGGAGTAGGAATCGAGGATTTAATCTCTATCGGAACCATTGGATTGATTAAGGCCATTAATACATTTAAGGCAGATAAAAATATTAAATTAGCAACTTATGCGTCCCGATGTATTGAAAATGAAATTTTGATGTATCTGAGGCGGAACAGTAAGACAAAGATGGAAGTTTCTATTGATGAGCCGCTTAACGTAGACTGGGACGGAAATGAATTATTGTTATCAGATATTCTGGGTACAGAAGAAGACGCGGTATCGAAGGACATGGAGACAGAGGCAGAACGAAAGGTGTTACATAGAGCGGTTAACCGATTGCCGGGAAGGGAAAGGATGATTGTGAAAATGCGTTTCGGAATCGGCACACCGGATGGTGAAGAAAAAACGCAGAAAGAAGTGGCAGATATGCTTGGAATTTCCCAGTCTTATATTTCCAGACTGGAAAAGAAAATTATGCAGCGCCTGAAAAAAGAAATAGATCGTTAAGGAGAAACTCCTTAACGATCCCACTTATCTGCAAGATTTTGAATCTGAGATTCAAATTTTGCCAAATCTTTATTTGCCAGACCTTCGTTTTTCAAAGCAACATCCATCAGATGTTTGGCAGCGGCAACCACACGGTTAAATGCTGTATTGGCACGAATACGTGCAGGCTTTTCAACAGCGCGTTTCTGAATACGAATGCCTGGATTTAAAATAGTATCTGTCTTCAAATCGACGCATCCACCGGAAAACGGTGCAAATGCAGGAATTCCAAAATGGTCCGTGACCGTTTGGGCAAATTCTTCTGTTACAGTGTCTTCCCCATGTACAACAAACACATGGGAAGGCTTTTTCTTAAAACCATCAATCCAGTTCAAAAGTCCATTCATATCAGCGTGGCCACTGATGCCGGCTAAAATGGCAATATGTGCATTGACTTCGATGTTTTCACCGAAAAGCTTTACCGAATCAGCGCCGTCCACCAATTTGCGACCAAGGGTACCTTCTGCCTGATAACCAACGAAAAGGATGGTACATTCTCTGCGCCACAGATTGTGCTTTAAATGGTGACGGATTCGTCCGGCTTCGCACATGCCGGAGGCAGCAAGGATGACCTTCGGTGTCTCGTTGAAATTAATCATTTTGGAATCTTCACTTGTGACGGAAGTTTTCAGTCCCGGAAATACCAGTGGGTTAATTCCCTGTTCAATGAGAGCTGTTGCATCTTCATCAAAGCAGGAGCGGGTATTTTTTTGGAATACACGAGTTGCCTCTATGGCAAGAGGACTGTCAACATATACCTCAAAGCCAGAATATTCCGGTAAGAGGTTCTGCTCTTTAATCTGACGGAAGAAATAGAGTAACTCTTGGGTTCTTCCTACTGCAAAGGAAGGAATTACAACATTTCCCTGACGGGCAAAAGTCTCACGCAGTATCTTAACCAGTTCCCCGATATAATCAGGACGTATTGCGGAATGCGTCCGGTTTCCGTAAGTGGATTCAATGACGAGATAATCGGTTTCATCTACGAATTTTGGGTCTTTGATGATTGGCTGATTGGTATTACCTACATCACCGGAGAAAACGATTTTCTTTTCTATTCCGTCTTCGCAGATCCAAATTTCGATGCACGCAGAGCCAAGTAAGTGCCCAATATCGGTAAAACGCACATCCACGCCTTCACATAAAGTAATACGCTGTCCATAGTCTACAGGAGCAAGTAGTGCAATGGCAGCTTCGGCATCCTCCATGACATAGAGAGGCTCATACAATTCACCACCGGAACGGCGGGCTTTTCTATTGCGCCATTCGGCCTCAGCTTCCTGAATGTGTGCACTGTCACGAAGCATAATGCTACAAAGGTCTGTAGTGGCAAACGTGGTCACAATCTCACCGCGAAAACCATTTTTTGCAAGTAATGGAAGATTGCCTGAATGGTCGATGTGGGCATGGGTAAGTAATACATAATCAATGTCGGAGGGCGGAATGGGAATTTCCTGATTCTCATACAAATCAGGGCCTTGTTCCATTCCACAGTCAATCAGAATCTTTTTTCCACAGACTTCCAGAAAATGGCAGCTTCCTGTTACTTCATGAGCAGCACCTATAAAAGTCAGTTTCATCGTGTCATCTCCCTTTTCCCTTTTTGCTTTCATTATACTATATTTCACAACAAAATGCTGTCAAGGGGTTAAAATTTTATAATTTGTTAACAAAATTGCATAATCAAAAGGCATTTGGAAAAAATTTTACTAGCAAATGCAACAGGAGGCTTAAACATGGCAGTAAATAAGGTTGAGATATGTGGTGTTAATACTTCAAAATTACCACTCCTGAGGGAAGAGGAGAAGCAGAAATTGTTTCTTCAGATTCAGCAGGGAGACAAAGAAGCAAAGGAAGAATATATCAAAGGAAATTTAAGGCTGGTTTTAAGTGTGATGAAGCGGTTTTACACTGCTGATGAGAATCCGGATGATTTGTTTCAAATAGGTTGTGTGGGACTTATAAAAGCAATCAATAACTTTAATCCGGAAATGGAGGTGAAGTTTTCAACCTATGCGGTTCCTATGATTGTAGGGGAAATCAGACGTTTCTTGAGGGATAATAATTCTATCCGGGTCAGTCGTTCTTTAAAAGACACAGCCTACAAGGCAATTTATGCAAAAGAAATGTATCGAAAAAAATATTTAAAAGAACCGACAATTGAAGAAATTGCGGAAGAAATTGGGATAGAAAAAGAAGACATTGTCTATGCGCTGGACGCAATACAAAGTCCTATGAGTCTTCAGGAACCGGTTTACAATGATAGTGGAGATGCGGTTTATGTCATGGATCAGGTAAGTGATAAGAAAAATAAAGAGGATACATGGGTAGAGAACCTTTCTTTACAGGCAGCCATGGATATGCTTGAAGAACGGGAACGGTATATTATAAAACTGCGATTTTTTGAGGGAAAGACACAGATGGAAGTAGCAGACGAAATTCAGATATCTCAGGCACAGGTGAGTCGTCTGGAGAAAAATGCCCTCAAAGAAATGAGACAGTATCTTGGAGAAACATAAATTTTGGTTGAAATTTCCTCCGCTTCATACTATGATAATTGATAGATAAAACTACTGAATACGATGTGGCGAGGGAGGAACGCAATATGTATGAATATGAAGAAGCATGCCTGCGTACATTCTTAAGGAATCAAGGGCAATTGTTTGATGAACCAGTAGCAGAGACTTTGGAGGAGGCAGAAGCTTTTTTGGAAGACTGTATGGCAGTTGTAGTGGATTCTGTAAAAGAAGTAAGAGAATATTTTGAAGAGAACGGCGCTGATGTGGATGGAATGAGTGATGAAGAACTGGAAGAAGCATCAGAAGTATTTGCATTAGAGAATGGACAGTATCTAATCGTAGAAGGCTAATAGAAGTCGAAAAGTCGTAGTGGAAACTACGACTTTTTCCTTGTCGCAGAAGCCTTATCCAGCGCATCCACAATGGCGTTGATAAGCAGACGGGAAGTATAAGGGGTATCATCGGACAGAGTGATGTTATCCAAAGACTGGGTGGTGCAAATCTGTTCGGCAATATTTTCCAATGTAGGCTGTAGCAGAGGGTACATGGCGGTTACAGATTCATCCAGATTCTGAAGGCGGATGGACTGGACTTTTTCAGAATCCACGACCACCTCTACAGCCAGATTGGTGTTATTTAATTTGATTGCAGAAGTGTAAATTCCAGGTGTATATACCTGTGCGTTTGTTTCCTGCTCCTGATTTTTGGAGGAAAACATAAAGAAAAAGAGGATGACAAGCAGAAGCACAAGTACAGAGATAATGATGGTGTAAATAATTTCTTTCATATGAAGTACAACAATTTTTGTTTTTGAACTCATGGAAACCTCCTGGAAGTGTAAATGATAAGCAGCATACTCTGCTTACAACAATATATGAGGCGCAGAAAAGATTTATTCAGAAAACAAGAAAGGTGAAAAAGATGTATATAATCGTAGGACTTGGTAATCCGGATAAGCAGTATGAAGGGACGAGACACAATGTGGGATTTGATGTGATAGATAAGCTGGCGGAGAAATATAATATTTCCGTAGATACAAAAAAACACAGGGCATATATCGGAAAAGGCGTGATAGAAGGGCAGAAGGTAATCCTGGCAAAGCCACAGACTTATATGAATCTGAGTGGAGAGAGTGTATTCAGTATGACTGATTATTACAAGATAGCACCGGAAGAAGAGCTTCTGGTTGTTTATGACGATATCAGTCTGGATGTAGGACAGCTTCGGATACGGAAAAAAGGAAGTGCTGGTGGACATAACGGAATTAAGAACATCATTGCACACTTGGGGACCATGGAGTTCCCAAGGATTAAAGTAGGTGTGGGAGAGAAACCGAAAGGGTATGATTTGGCCGATTATGTACTTGGTAAATTTTCCAAGGGAGAACGGGAACTGATGGAGGAAGGCTATCAGAATGCAGTAGAAGCAGTGGCAGCCATTGTCCAAGGGAATATGGAACAGGCGATGAATCAGTATAATAAGAAAAAGAAAGAATAGGATGTGATAGACAATGAAAACGTTTACTGCACCTCTTTTAGAACTGGCAGGATATGAAGAAATACAGAAAAAATATCGTACGAAATCCGGTATGACGTTGATTGGCGGTTGTGTGACTTCCCAAAAAACACATATGATATACGCACTTAGCGATGGCTGTCCTTATACAGTCATCGTTCTTTCTGATGAAGAAAAAGCGAAAAAAATGTTGGAAGAATATCGGTTTCTGGAAGAAAATGTTTGTTTTTATCCGGCAAAAGATTTTTTGTTTTACCAGGCTGATATTCATGGAAAGGAACTGGTCCGGGAAAGAATCGAAGCAATCCGCATGATGCTGGAAAAGGGCAAAGATGGTGTTACGATCATTACTACGTTTGATGCCTTCATGGACAAAATGGTTTCGAAAGAAAACTTGCAGAAACAGATTATGACATTGAAGGCAGGGGATGTCGTTGACCTTGAACAACTGATCTGTCAGATATCCGGTCTTGGATATGACAGGGAAGCCCAGATAAACGGACCGGGACAGTTCGCTGTGCGGGGCGGAATTCTGGACATTTATCCACTGACCGAAGAGCTTCCCATTCGAATGGAATTCTGGGGAGATGAGATTGATTCTATCCGTACTTTTGATGTGGACAGTCAGCGTTCCGTGGAAAATTTGCAGGAAATCACGATTTATCCGGGTGATGAGAGTAAAAATGGAAAAAATGTCTCTTTCCTGGATTATTTCCCTGAGAGCGATACGGCATTATTTCTGGATGAACCTGTGAGACTGCTGGAGAGAGGGCAGCAGGTAGAAGATGAAGTGCGAAAAGCAAATGAAATGCGGTCACTTGATTGGGAAGAAAAGGGAATTGCCAGCGAGGAACCGCAGTTTTATAGTACGGAAGAAGTTGCTAAGAAAGTAAATCGTTTCTCGTCTGTTGGCCTTTCGGCTTTGGAAAATAAACATAAATATTTTCAAATAAATGAAATATATAATATTCAGACGAAAAGTGTAAATCCATACAATAACAGTTTTGAAATGCTGACAAAGGATTTGTCACGCTTGAAGAGAAGTAAATACCGGGTGGTACTCATTTCCGGTTCCCGCACCAGAGCAAAACGTCTGGCAGAGGATTTGCGGGATTATGATCTTAGCAGTTTTTATAGTGATACTCCGGAACGGGAAGTGAAACCGGGAGAGATTATGGTCTGCTATGGACATGTTGAAGTTGGTTATGAGTACCCCATGATCAAATATATGGTAATTTCGGAGACAGACATCTTCGGAAAACATAAGAAAAAAAAGAAGAAACGGAAGACTTATGAAGGACAGAAGATTCAGGATTTTACAGATTTAAAACCAGGTGATTATGTGGTTCATGAGAATCATGGATTGGGAATTTACCGGGGAATCGAGAAAATTGAAGTAGACAAGGTTGTAAAGGATTATATGAAAATTTCCTATGCAGATGGTGGAAATCTCTACATTCTTGCAACCCAGCTTGACCTGATTCAAAAATATGCAAGTGCTGATGCAAAGAAGCCTAAGCTGAATAAGTTAGGTGGACAGGAATGGAATCGTACCAAGAAAAAGGTGCGGGGAGCAGTGCAGCAGATTGCAAAAGATTTGGTGGAACTTTACGCGACCAGACAGGAAAAAACAGGTTTTATCTATGAACAGGATACGGTATGGCAGAGGGAATTTGAAGAAATGTTTCCTTTTGAAGAGACCGAAGATCAGCTCCTTGCCATTGAGGCTGTCAAGAAGGATATGGAAAGTCCTAAAATTATGGACAGACTAATCTGCGGAGACGTTGGCTTTGGCAAAACAGAGATTGCTGTGCGTGCTGCGTTTAAGGCGGTACAGGAGAACAAACAGGTCGTATATCTGGTGCCGACAACTATTTTGGCGCAACAGCACTATAACACTTTTGTACAGAGAATGAAGGATTTTCCGGTTCGGGTGGATTTGCTCTGCCGTTTTCGGACTCCATTGGAACAGAAGAAAACTCTGGATGATTTGACAAAAGGACAGGTCGATATCGTAATAGGAACACACCGGGTTCTGAGTAAGGATGTGCAGTTTAAAGATTTAGGTCTTCTAATCATTGACGAGGAACAGCGTTTCGGGGTACAGCATAAGGAAAAGATTAAGAAATTGAAAGATAATGTAGATGTGTTGACTCTGACTGCCACACCGATTCCGCGAACCCTGCATATGAGTTTGATTGGAATCCGTGATATGAGTGTACTTGAAGAAGCACCGGTAGATCGTATGCCTATTCAGACATATGTCATGGAATATAATGATGAAATGGTGCGTGAAGCCATTGAACGTGAACTTTCCAGACAAGGACAAGTCTACTATGTCTATAATAAGGTAAAGGATATTGCGGAAATCACCGATAGGATTCAGAAGCTGGTGCCAGATGCAAATGTATCGTTTGCACATGGACAGATGGGTGAACGACAACTGGAAAATATCATGTATGATTTCATCAATGGGGAAATCGATGTTCTGGTATCTACAACGATTATTGAGACAGGGCTTGATATTCCAAATGCCAATACTATTATTATTCATGATTCTGATAAGATGGGACTTTCCCAGCTCTACCAGCTTAGAGGACGTGTGGGACGCTCCAACCGTATGGCATATGCATTTTTGCTATATCGAAGAGATAAACTCCTGAAAGAGGTTGCAGAGAAGAGATTAACTGCAATCAGGGAGTTTACGGATTTGGGTTCCGGTGTCAAGATTGCCATGCGTGATTTGGAAATACGTGGAGCAGGAAATCTGTTGGGGGAAGAACAGCATGGGCATATGGAAGCAGTTGGATATGACTTGTATTGTAAGATGCTAAATGAAGCGGTAAAGCATTTGAAGGGAGAACTGCCGGAGGATGTATACACAACAACGATAGATATCAATATCGATGCTTATATTCCAAATTCTTATATTGCAAACGAATATCAGAAACTGGATATTTACAAGAGGATTGCGGCTATTGAAACCGAGGAAGAACGGGATGATATGCTTGAGGAACTGATAGACCGTTTCGGTGAACCACCGAAGAAAGTGCAGCAGCTTCTCCGGATTGCACAACTGAAAGCAGAAGCTCACAAAGGATATATTGTATCAATTGAGCAAAAGGGAGAACGGTATATTTTTACCATGTATGAAAAGGCGAAGGTCAATGCGGCAGCCATTCCTGTTTTGCTTCAGAAGTATAAAGGAGACTTGACTTTTAAGGTTGAGGAGAATCCTTATTTCGTTTATCAGAAACGGAAGAAAGGAAAGAAAGAGAAGGATGAGCAGGTCATTGAAAATGTGAGCGCGGTGATAGAGGATATCATTTCTTTGGCGCAATAGTGTGCATTTTTTGTGAAAATGATTGCGGTATGATGAAAAAAAAGGTATACTGAACCAGTATATGGAAAAATGTATACGGAAGCATTAAGGAGGAAGATAGTTAGATGAAGACAAGATTCGCGGCATTAGCTATTGCGGCAGCTATGGCTGTATCTGCTTTAACCGGATGTGGGAGCGGAAATTTAAACAGTGATGACGTAGTAGCAGAGTTTGGAGATACAAAGATTAAGGCAGGTGTGGCTGAGTTCTATGCGAGATACCAGCAGGCAAGCTATGAGACCTATTATATGCGATATTACGGAGAGGATATGTGGACCAAAGAAGTCAGTGATGGAAACACATATGAAGACAGTGTGAAGAATAATGCGTTAGATACATTGAAAACCATGTATGTGCTGGAAACACATATGGATGAATATAAGGTGGAATATACTTCGGATGATGAGGCAGCTGTAGAGAAAGCAGCACAGGCATTTGTGGATGCCAATGACGAAGAAGCTTTGAGTGCATCGGCAGGAGATCTGGAAAACGTAAAAGAAGTTCTGAAGCTCATTACAATTCAGAGAAAGATGTATAATGCAATGATTGAAGATGCAGATACAGATGTTTCTGATGAGGAAGCAGCACAGAAGAGTATGAATTATGTATTCTTTTCGTTTGAAACAAAGGATGATTCAGGTAATAAAACAACATTAAGTGATGATGAAAAAGTGACTCTGAAGGAAACGGCAATGAATTTCCAGACAGAAGTGGCAGAAGGAACTAAGACATTTGAAGAGTGCGCAGAGGAAGCGGGTGTGGAAGCACAGACAGCTACTTTTGATTCTGATTCTACTTCTCCAACTACAGACCTTATTAAGGCAGCAGATGTACTTGGTGAAGGTCAGGCTACGGACGTAATCGAGACGGACAGTGGATATTATGTAGCAAAGGTTACAAGCATGCTTGACAGAGAAGCTACAGACGCAAAAAAGACTTCTATTGTTTCAGAGCGTCAGCAGACACTGTACAATGACCTTTGTAAAGAATGGGTAGACGATGCAGATATTACCGTACATGAAAATGTATGGAAGAAACTGGATTTTACAAAGCATGGTGTTACAATGAAGACTCAGTCAAGTACAGATGATACAGAGAATACCAAATCTGAAACCAATACAGACTCGGAATCTGGTACAGAAAGCAATTCAAACACAGAAAAATAGAACGTATGGGAAGCCTCAAAAGGGCTTCCTATTTTCATTCTACTTATAAAAAACTGAAAATTATAAAAATATTTTAAAATTGTATTGACAAATATGAATTTCGGGAGTATTATATAGACATAAAAAGAAAGACAGATAGAAAGAAAAGAATTTAAGAAAAGGAAGGTACGGACCACCAGAAACATAACATTTAAACCCAAACAAATTAATAGAAAGTGAAGGTATGGACCACCAGAAAGGTAAGATGAAGTCAGTTAAAGGAGAAAAATGAAAGGTAGGTATACGTTAATAGTTATACTAAAAGGTTGAGAGAATGATTAGGGCAGTTTCATAAAGAAGAGTATCAAAGGAAAGAATTTGGTACTCTTCTTTTTTCGTGCAGAAAAACAGATTCGTAGGAGAAGCTCATTATATAAATTTGAAAAGAAAGTGAAATAGTTGCAGTGTCTGGAAAAAATGTGCTATAATGTGCGGTATGGGGAAATGGATGATACGAAAGAAAGGGGAAATAAAAGATGGACTTTTTGATTTTGATTGCTGTGGCGGTTATTTCCGTTTTACTTTGCTTTCTTGGCATAAAAATGATGCGTATTTTTAATGCTGTGGCGGGGGCGCTGCTTGGAGCCGGAATTGCGTACACAGCGTTAAGTTTTGTACAGGTAGATACACGGACGCAGTGGATTATTATTGGAATTTCTGCACTGATTCTTGCAATTTTGGCAGGTGTAGTGAAGAAGGTGGGATGCTTTTTATTCAGTATTGTTGGTATTACCGGAATGCTGTCTTATGTACTCAATGCTTCACCGAATGCAAACAACTGGCTGCTTTATGCAATTAGTGGTGGTGTGGCAATGTTAGTTGCCCTTCTTGGAATCAAATGGATGAATCCAATTTATATTATTTCAGGTGCATTTGCAGGTGGAATTGGAATTGGAAGTGTACTTCTGAAGCTTCCGCTTCCAGATGTGAGCAACCCTTTTCTTTTGAAACTTGGTATGTATGCAATTCCTGTTTTAATTGGATGTGTGGTGCAGTTTATCCTGAAGTCAAGAGAGATTGGAAGAAAAGAGGCCAAGCATTCGGCAGAAGTGAAAAAAGAAATTTCCATGGAAGAAGAAGTGGAGAATGCAAGGGCTCTTTTTGATGATACGGTAGAAGACTTAGATGAGGATTTTGATACGGATTTTATTGATGATATGGAAGATGTAGATGAGCGTGATGTGGAGGTTATTTCAGATACGATAGATACAGAAGATGATGACATAGATTATATAGACATTGATAGTGCTACGGAAGATGTAGATGTGGAAGAATAGAAAGGTGTATGATTTGACATGAAGATAGATATGCACTGTCATGTGAAGGAAGGCTCCATAGACAGCAGAGTTGCAATAGAAGAGTATATTCGCAGACTGCAGGAAAAAGGAATTGACGGGATGCTGGTGACTGATCATGATACCTATAGAGGATTCCGCTATTGGCAGAACCATATAAAGGGGAAAAAATATCGAGATTTTGTTGTTCTGAAGGGAATTGAGTATGACACTGTGGATGCGGGACATGTTCTGATTATTATGCCACAGGGTGTGGAAATGAAACTTCTGGAGATGCGTGGACTGCCACTTGCACAGTTGGTTGCCTGTGTCCATCATCATGGTGGAATCTGTGGAGCAGCTCATCCGTGTGGGGAAAAGTATCTTAGCTTTACCAATACGAAATGCTGGCGCAAGACTCCGGAACTGTTGGAAAAATTCGATTTTATTGAGGTGTTTAATGCCTGTGAGACAGAAGAATCCAATGCCGGAGCAAAGTATCTTGCAGAGCAGTACGATAAGCCGGGAACCGGAGGAAGTGACGCGCATAAACCGGATTGTGCCGGAATGGCATATACGGAATTTCCCAAACCAATTAAGACGGAACTGGATTTAATTATGCAGATTAGGGCGAAAGAGAACATCAAGGCTGGGGGCAGTATCTATACCAAAGTATCCAGAGATAAGCTGGGAAAGTGTAAAAGTCTATATTCCTATTCGTTCTGGGTGTATAATAACGCAGGAGCTCTTTGGAAGAAAATGGGACGGAAGCATCGGATACATGATGAACATCCAATTGATCCTATAGATCCTATCGAAATTCCATATTTGAAAAAGATTAAGAGAAAACATTAAAGTGTATAAAGAAATGCATGAAAAAGTTCACCCTTCGGTGAACTTTTTTATGCTTATTTTTTAATAGTTGGTAATTTCTTTCGGATTTCTTCCAACATTTCTTTGTAAGAACGGCTTTGCATATTAGGGAAAGCTTTTACAATACGACGCTGTGTGACTGGAAGTCCTGTTTCGATACTCTTGAATTTGCTGCGAAGTACAGTAATTCGTTCTTTCATTTCGTCTGTAATACCATCCAGAGTGTCAGTAAGTTCTTCCTGCTTGGTTGAAATGGATACTTTCAAATCTTCTTCTTTCCCAATTGCGGTAATGGTGCTTTTGTAAATATTTTCACCTATCTTATCTGAGATCTCATGAAGCTCATCTGCAATTTCCTGCATCTTTGCCAGACGTTTATTCAGCTTGAGAATTTCAGAAGCTGTAATGTAGAGGTCTGCAAACATGGAAATGCTAAGAATGACAAGAACGACCATTGTCAAGGTCACCGGTAGACGAAATACGCATCTCTGAATGAATGGATGAATCACAGATACAATTGCTACGCAGAACACACCCCAGATTAATGAGAAAAGTAAACAAATATATCCGTTTAAATTGAGGGGCATATTGGAATAATCCCACCACTTGTGATGAAACAGTTTTTCCAACAGAAATCCGGTTAGCCATTCCAGTGCCGATACAAGGATAACGCTGGAGATATATAAAAGGATAAAATTGGATTCGAATGGTTTCAGTAAGTAGACAACTGAGCATACTCCAAATCCATAAATCGGACAAATGGGTCCGTTCAGGAATCCACGGTTGACAAATGTGCGCTCTTTCCAGGCGGCAAATGCAACTTCTGTGCACCAGCCCAAGAAACCATAAATAAAGAAAAATTGGACGAAATAATAAAATTCTGACATAGACACCTCCTCGTAAGTATGAGATTAATTATAAACAGAAAAGAAGAAAATGTAAACCATTATAAGTTATTTGTAATTTGGACAAAAACGAGAAAAAATTTCAATAAATTCTTGCGACAGGGAAGGAGATGGGTATAATGAAATGTAGAACAAAGGAGAAGAAACTATGAATTTAAAAGAAGGAAGAAACAAAGGAAGATATACTGTGAAAGCGATTAAGATAGAGCAGAATCTGGAACGGAGACTGGAAGCCCTTGGACTTACAGAAGGAAGTTCCATCTTGGTGTTAAATAATGATAAGAAGGGAGCGCTTACAGTGAAGTTCCGTGGAACCCGTTTTGCCATGGGTCGAAGAATTGCAGAGCACATCTATGTAGAGGAGGTATCTGTAGATGAGTAGGACAGTCAATGTGGCATTTATCGGGAATCCGAACTGTGGAAAAACGACGTTATTTAATGCATTTACGGGAGCCAATCTTAAGGTGGCGAACTGGCCGGGTGTTACGGTAGAGAAAAAGGAAGGAAAAACGGTGTACGATGGTCAGGAGTTCAAACTGATTGACCTGCCCGGAATCTACAGCCTGACATCATATACTATGGAAGAAAAAGTTTCCAGAGAGTGTATACTCAGTGAGGAAGTTGATGTGATTGTAGATGTGGTAGATGCATCCAGCCTGGAACGCAATCTTTATCTGACTTTGCAACTGATAGAACTGGGAAAGCCTGTGGTACTGGCATTGAATATGATGGATATTGTGGAAGAACGGGGCATGGAAATTGATTTACATCGTCTGCCGGAAATGCTGGGGATTCCGACTATCCCGGTATCTGCCCGGAAGAAAACAGGTCTTTCCATACTGATGCATGCGGTTGCGCATCACACAGAACTGGATAAACAGGCACCACTCATTCATCATCATGACAAGGGAAAGCCATCTCATCATTGCCATAATCATCATGCAGAGTATGCAATGGTTTACAGTGACGAGATAGAAGATAAAATTGATCAGTTTTCTGATTTGCTTCAGAAGTGTTATCCGGATTTGACAAATAAAAGGTGGCATGCAATCAAATATCTGGAGCGGGATGAATCGGTTATGAAGCGTTATCCAATTCCTTTGCATGAGGAAGAGAAGAATTACGAGAAGGAAATCATTAATCAGAAATACGACTTTATTGAAGAGATTATTGAAGAGGCACTGGTTAATAAAGAAGCGAAGTCGGAGTTTACTGACCGTATCGATAAGTACTTGACGCATAAGTATCTAGGACTTCCGATTTTTCTTGGTATCATGGCTTTGGTATTTTTCCTGACCTTTACCATTGGGGACTGGCTGAAGGCATATTTTGAAGTTGGAATCGAAATGATTTCGTCCGGTGCACAGAATTTTCTGGCTCTGATACATACCAATGAGATACTTATCTCCCTTGTGGTGGATGGAATTATTTCCGGGGTAGGTGGGATTTTGACTTTTTTGCCTAATATTTTTATACTTTTTCTGGCACTGGCCTTTCTGGAGGACAGTGGATATATGTCTAGAGTAGCATTTGTAATGGATGATATTATGAGCAGAATCGGACTTTCTGGAAGAGCCTTTATTCCATTGTTGCTTGGTTTTGGCTGCTCGGTTCCTGCAGTTATGGCATCCAGAGCACTGGAAAACAGAAAGGACAGATTGAAGACCATTTTAGTCACTCCATTTATGTCATGCAGTGCCAGACTACCTGTTTATGTGTTGTTTTCTTCCATGTTTTTTGAAAAACATGCCATGCTGGTCTGTTATTCCATGTATCTGCTTGGAATTGTTGTGGCGATTGTAGTTGCATATCTTATTTCGAAAGCAGATGGAAGCAAGGCAGAGCATAATCTTTTGATTGAGCTTCCGGAATACAAAACTCCGAATGCAAGAACGATTGCTGTCTATGTGTGGGAAAAAGTCAAAGATTATCTTTCAAAGGCGGGAACGGTAATTTTGCTGGCATCTATGATTATGTGGGGTGTGCTGAATTTTGGCCCACACGGGTATACAACGGATATTGCGCAAAGCTTTGGGGCGGTGCTGGGGCATTTGTTTGTTCCTTTATTTAAGCCGGTGGGGCTTGGATACTGGCAGATAGTGGTGGCTCTCATAGCAGGTGTTGCAGCAAAGGAAGTGGTGGTTTCAAGTTGCAGCGTTTTGTTTGGCATTGCAAATGTGACTGGGGGGCATGGAATGACAGCTCTCCATACATCCCTTGTGGGCATTGGATTTGGAACGCAAAATGCATTGGCACTCATGGTTTTCTGTCTGCTCTATGTACCTTGTACGGCAACGATTGCGACCATGCGACGTGAAGTGGGAAGTAGAAAGATTACTGCACTCATGATAGGATTTCAGCTCCTGGTGGCATGGGGAATGAGTTTTCTTGTTTATCACCTGGCTATGCTGTTCTGATAAATAGAATTCAAAGAAATATTTTTACAAATATAGGATTGACATTTGAGTAACCATATCTTAAGATATGGTTACTCGTCTTTTATGTTTTCTTTCCGGAAACGGAGAGGATGCATATGAAAAAAATTTCAAAAAAATGGACAGCCTGGTTTATGAGTGCTGTCATCCTTGTGTTGCTCTTTTTATCTAAAAGCAACCTAGTACTTGCCGAATCGGCAGAAAATCAGAATTTAGTAACAACAGATAGTGGCTATGTGAAGTTAGACCAGAGACTGGGTGTAAAGCCTGGGGCAGTTCTAGCTGAACTTCGCGCCCATGAACAGGATGACTATTATCTGGGAACACCATATAATGGTTGGCCGCTTACACCGGAAAACTGTCTTCGCCCCAATGGACAATATCCCGGTAATGGCGGAATGAATTGCACAGGATTTGTAGCATCTGTGCTTCGTAAATGCGGTGCAGATTTATCGGAGATAGCATCTTATGGATATTCTGGAGGGGAGGCTAACGCTTATAACTGGTTTAAATGGATGCAGAAGAATTCGGTGGAATCCTATCATTTTCAGACTATAAGTGAACTGCTTGCAAGCGGATATGCCCAGAAAGGAGATGTTATCTTTTTTGATCCTGTTTCGTGGGATATAGAGGGAGCAGATTGTCATATTGGATTTTTCTGGGGGGATTCTTCAACCGACAACAGATTCTGGCACTCTTCGATTGGTGCCGGGCGGACAAACCGTATTACAGAGCTCATGGGAAAATGTGAATCTACTGTGTATTTGTTTAAGAATACCCATACAGGAAATCTTGAAGTACATAAGAAAGGTTTGGAATCCGATACAGAGATTGTTTCGGGAAATTGTCTTTATACATTAAAAGATGCAGAATATACGGTGTTCCGGCATGGGACAACAGAAGTGATTGCTGTGATTGTCACGGATGAAAATGGCCATGGAAAAGTGGACAATCTTCCGGCAGGGACATACGATATACGGGAGACAAAAGCACCAGACGGATATGTGCTGAACGAAGAAACGGATGTTGTGACGGTAAAATCAGGAGAGACTGTTCTTTATGAATGCTCTGACAGGGCCGAAAAATGGGAGACAGAACTGTTGCTGGAAAAACTGGATTCGGAAACAAAACTTCCGAAAGCACAAGGAAGTGCATCCCTTGGAAGAGCAGAATTTATGGTACAGTTTTATGATGTCTTATCAGAAACCGACCCGAAAGAACAGGGAGTGGAACCTCTTCGACAGTGGCATTTTCGGACAGATGAAGAGGGAAAGATTCTATGGGAGAAGGAATATCTGACAGGAGGAGATGCACTTTATATGGATGGTGAAGATACAGTACTTCCATTGGGAACGATTACCATTCAGGAAGAAAAGGCACCGGAAGGGTATTTGCTGAACACGGACATATTTGTGATTTGTGCCAATCGGTTAAATAATGGAACAATGGTGGAACAGATACTAGATAAAGCGACCATTGAGGAACAGGTGGTTCGAGGAAATCTGGAATTTGTAAAGGTGACTGGAGACAGTCAGAAGAGATTGAAAAATGTTCCTTTTCGACTGACCGCTCAAACAACAGGAGAATCGCAGATTCTTCTTACGGATTCCAATGGAGAAGGAAGAACAGCAGAAAGCGATATCTGGTTTGGAGAAGGGGAGCCTGAGAAAGGAAAAGGGAAATTGCCCTTTGACACCTATGTTATAGAAGAACTGGAATGTGAAGCAAATCAGGGATATGCATTGATTCCGCCATTCGAGGTGGTGGTATCTCAGGATAATCGTGTTATACATCTGGGTACTTTGACCAATGAAAAGGAACCGGAGCAACCGGAAGAACCAGAGCAACCGGAAGAACCAGAGCAGCCGGAAGAGCCAGAGAAGCCGGAAGAACCGGAGCAGCCGGAAGAACCGAAAACACCGGAAAAATCCACATCTGTTACCAGGGGGTTCCGTCCTGTAAAGACGGGAGATTCGAGTAATTTGATAGTTCTTATCATATCTTTGATTCTTTCTTGCGTTACTGTTCTAAAATGTGTTAGAATGACACGTAGAAAATGATGATATAGAATCAGAGGAGGAACGCAACATGGGAATGACAATGACGCAGAAAATTTTGGCAGCTCATGCCGGACTGGACTGTGTAACAGAGGGTCAGCTTATAGAAGCGAAACTGGATATAGTAATGGCAAATGATATTACCGGTCCTATGGCACTGCCGATTTTCAGACAGATGGCAGAGCACGTTTTTGATAAAGATAAAGTAGTGTTGGTACCAGACCATTTTACACCAAACAAGGATATTAAGTCCGCAGAAAATTCGAAGGCAATTCGTGAATTTGCCAAAGCACAGAGGTTGAAATGGTATTTTGAACAGGGAAAATCTGGAGTGGAACATGCAATTCTTCCGGAGGCAGGAGTAGTGGTTGCAGGAGAATGCATTATTGGCGCTGACTCGCATACCTGTACTTATGGCGCCTTGGGAGCATTTTCTACCGGAGTAGGTACAACAGATATTGCTACCGGTATGGCTACTGGAGAACTTTGGTTTAAAGTGCCGTCAGCAATGAAGTTTGTTCTGACAGGAAAGCCGGGACCATATGTAACCGGAAAAGATATTATCTTACATATTATTGGTAAGATTGGTGTAGATGGAGCCCTTTACAAATCTATGGAATTTGTAGGGGATGGTATTGCGAATCTTACTATGGATGACCGTTTCACAATGGCAAATATGGTGATTGAAGCGGGAGCAAAGAATGGAATCTTCCCGGTGGATGAGCAGACAGAAGCATATTTGAAAGAGCATTCCATAAAAGAATATAAGATTTATGAAGCAGACGAAGATGCCAAGTATGATGAAGTTATTGAAATTGACCTTTCTGCAGTACGCCCAACGGTTGCATTCCCTCATCTTCCGGGCAATGCTAAAACAATTGATGAAATTGAGGCAATGGAACCTATTAAGATTGATCAAGTTGTAATCGGATCTTGTACAAACGGACGTATTTCTGATATGCGCCGGGCTGCTGCCATCCTGAAAGGACATATGGTTCATCCAGATGTACGTGTTATGGTTGTTCCGGCAACACAGAAGATTTACAAAGAATGTATTAAGGAAGGCTTGGTTGATATCTTTATTGATGCAGGATGTGCTTTCAACACACCGAGCTGTGGACCTTGCATGGGCGGACATATGGGTGTTATGGCAGCCGGAGAAAAATGTGTCTCTACAACAAACCGTAACTTTGTAGGAAGAATGGGACACGTAGATTCCTTGATTTATCTTGCATCTCCGGAAGTGGCAGCAGCAAGTGCAATTGCCGGTTATATTGCAAATCCTGAGAAAGTAGGTGACAGATAATGAAAGCTAAGGGACATGTATTTAAGTATGGTGATAATGTGGATACGGATGTAATCATCCCTGCAAGATATCTGAACTCTTTTGATGCGCAGGAACTTGCTACACATGCGATGGTAGATATTGACCCGGAATTTGCACATAAAGTACAGCCGGGAGATTTAATAGTTGCAAATAAGAACTTTGGATGCGGTTCTTCCAGAGAACATGCACCACTTTGTCTGAAAACAGCTGGCGTAAGCTGTGTGATTGCAGAGACATTCGCAAGAATTTTTTACAGAAATGCAATTAATATCGGACTTCCAATTATTGAATGTCCGGAGGCAGCAAGAGGAATTGAAGCAGGTGACGAAGTGGAAGTGGATTTTGACTCTGGTAAGATTTACAATCGCACGAAGGGAACGGAATTCCAAGGACAGGCATTCCCGGAATTTATGCAGAAATTAATTGCAGCAGGCGGACTGGTAAACTATACGAATAGCAAGAAAAAGAAGGCATAAAGGAGTAGAAAAATGAATTTATTTTATAAGAGTACACGTAATTCGGATACAAAAGTTACTGCTTCTCAGGCAATCTTAAAGGGACTTGCAGAGGATGGTGGACTGTTTGTACCAACGCAGATCCCGAAGCTTCCGGTATCTCTCGGGGAATTGAAAGAAATGAGTTATCAGGAAACGGCCTACACTGTGATGAAGGAATTCTTGACTGATTTTACAGAGGAAGAATTGAAAGACTGTATCGCAAAAGCATATGACAGCAAATTTGATACAGAAGAGATTGCGCCTCTTGCAAAAGTGGAAAATGCATATTATCTGGAATTGTATCATGGCGCTACTATTGCATTTAAGGATATGGCGCTTTCGATTTTGCCGCATCTGCTTACCACTTCAGCAAAGAAGAATGGAGTAAAAAATGATATTGTAATTTTGACAGCCACATCAGGAGATACAGGAAAGGCAGCACTTGCCGGGTTTGCAGATGTAGACGGTGTTAAGATTATTGTATTCTATCCTAAGAATGGGGTCAGCAGGGTACAGGAACTTCAGATGGTAACCCAGAAGGGTGCCAATACATCTGTTGTTGCGGTTCATGGTAATTTCGATAATGCCCAGAGTGGTGTGAAAGCTATGTTTGAGGACAAAGAGCTGGCGAATGAATTGGATGAGGCAGGCTATCAGTTTTCTTCAGCAAATTCTATTAACATCGGAAGACTGGTTCCGCAGGTTGTTTACTATGTATATGCGTATGCAAAATTGTTGCAGAATGGTGAAATTGCAGAGGGAGAAGAAATCAATGTGGTAGTACCTACTGGCAATTTTGGTAATATTCTGGCCGCATTTTATGCAAAGAATATGGGGCTTCCTATTGCAAAATTAATCTGTGCTTCAAATGAAAATAAGGTGCTGTATGATTTCTTCCGCACAGGAACTTATGATAAGAACCGGGAGTTTATTCTTACAATATCGCCATCTATGGATATTCTGATTTCCAGCAATCTGGAGCGTCTTATCTATCTGTTGACCGGAGAGGATGATAAGAAGAATCAGGAGCTGATGAGAGAACTAAAGGAAGAAGGTTCTTATACGATTAGTGATGATATGAAGGCACAACTGAAGGATTTTGTGGGTGGTTATGCTACAGAGGATGAAGTAAAACAGACGATTCGCGATATCTACAGGGAAACTGGATATGTGATGGATACACATACTGCCGTTGCAGCAACGGTGTATCAGGCATATAGAAAAGAAAGTAAGGACGAGCATAAAGCTGTGATTGCTTCTACAGCAAGTCCATATAAATTTGCGAGAAGTGTTATGACCGCAATTGATGACAAATATAATCAATTGGATGAATTTGCATTGATTGATGAATTACAGAAGGTGTCAGGTATGCCTGTTCCGAATGCAATCGAAGAAATTCGAAATGCACAGATTTTGCACAACACAGAATGTGATGTAGACAAAATGGAAGATACGGTGAAAACGATTCTGCAAATTAAGTAATAAAGCCGATAGAAGGTTAATAATATTGACTTTATCTATGGAAAATGAGATAATATCCGAAGAGTAAAAATATAGGAGGAAGAGATAATGTCAACAAAAGCATATTATCCAATTTCAGAAATCGGGAAGGGAAAAACTGGTTTTTCTAAAACAAGAGCGATTATTGAAGCTGCTTTTTATGGAAATAATGTAGTTAAGATTGAAACATTAAAGGAAGCATATGAGTTAGCTAAGAACTCGCCTGGAACTATTGTGACAGATATGCCAGTGTACAGAGGTGAGGAATTTGGACTTGATCGTGATGCCAAAGTTCTTTTATTTAATGACGGTGCAATTACCGGACGCTATGCAACTGCAAGACGTATTGCAGGAGAACCGGGAGTAGATTGTGATGCACTGGATAAAGTAACTATGGATGCTGTTTACAAGTCACGTTGGAAAACTATGTACCATGCGACTGTTTATGCTGGACTGGATCCGGAATTTATGGTAAAATGCCACCTCCTTATTCCGGAAGGCGAAGAAAACATTATGTATAACTGGATGCTGAATTTTCAGTATATGTCAGATGAATATGTTAAAATGTACAAGAAATCTCAGCCGGTTGGAGATGGAAAAGAAGCAGACATTTATATTTTCTCTGACCCACAGTGGGTTCCGGAAGAGGCAGCAGGTGTAAGTTTTGACTGCTTAAGTGATCCGGCTAAAAGGACATTATGCTATTTTAATACAGAAACGAACTGTGCATGTATCCTTGGTATGAGATATTTTGGAGAACATAAAAAGGGAACACTTACTATGGTATGGGCGATTGCAAATCGTAATGGATACGCATCCTGCCATGGCGGACAGAAAGAGTATACCCTTGCAGATGGATCCAAGTTCGTTGCCTCTGTATATGGACTTTCAGGTTCTGGAAAGTCTACTCTTACACATGCAAAACATGGCGGAAAATATGAAATCAAAGTACTTCATGACGATGCCTTTATTATCAATACAGATACCTGTGCTTCGATTGCCATTGAACCAACCTATTTTGATAAGACGGCAGATTATCCAACAGGATGCCCGGATAACAAGTATCTTCTGACTGCACAGAATTGTTCAGCAACTATGGATGAAGATGGAAAGATTCAGTTAGTGACAGAAGACATCCGCAACGGAAATGGCCGTGCAATTAAATCTAAATTGTGGTCACCAAACCGTGTGGACAAGATTGATGCTCCAGTAAATGCAATTTTCTGGATTATGAAGGACCCGACAATTCCACCAGTTGTAAAACTGAAGGGAGCTGCTCTTGCTTCTGTTATGGGAGCAACTCTTGCAACAAAGCGTTCTTCCGCAGAACGTCTTGCTCCGGGAGTCGACCCCAACAAGCTGGTTGTTGTTCCGTATGCGAATCCATTCAGAACATATCCGCTTGTGAATGATTATGAAAAGTTTAAAAAGCTTGTAGAAGAAAAAAATGTAGACTGTTACATTGTAAATACCGGAGATTTTATGGGTAAGAAAGTAAAACCTGCAGATACACTTGGTATTTTAGAAGCGATTGTTGAAAAGCGAGCAGAGTTTAAACAGTGGGGACCATTCACAGATATTGAAATCATGGAGTGGGAAGGATTTATTCCAGACCTTGATGATACAGAATACAAGGGCCAGTTGAAAGCACGTATGCAGGACCGTGTAAATGAAGTTGAAGCATTTGCAGTGGAAAAAGGCGGATACGATAAGCTTCCGGAAGAAGCGGTTGAAGCATTGAAGAAATTGGTTTTGGAACTTGCATAGAAGTTTGAAGAATACAGGCTGTCGGACAAAACCGGCAGCCTTTCAAGGTAATTCGTCTATTCTGAAATGGAGTGACAAAAAATAAAGTGGGGAATATAGATGAAAAAACAACAGGAAATCTGCGGTTACATCCTTGCGGGCGGAAAGAACCGAAGAATGAACGGGCACAAAAAAATATTTTTGGAATATGAGGGTGCTGCATTTTATGAACGCATTTTGCACGCATTTGAAGAGTTTGATGTCACCTATATTTCGGTTGAGGCAGAAACTCCTTATCAGAAAACGCATCTGCCTGTTATAGTGGACGAGTACGCTGCCATTGGCCCGATGGGAGGTATTTACTCTGGTTTAAAATCCTGTGATTGTGAAGCTCTGTTTGTGGTTGCCTGTGATATGCCAATGGTAACGAAAGAAGCGGTGCACCTTGTGAAGGAAATGTATAGTAAGCAACATAAAATAACCGTAGTAAGGACGAATGGAAGGCTTCATCCGCTCTTTGGTATTTATCCTAAGACGGTGCTTCCTGAATTAGAAAAATTCATTGCGGGCAAGGAATTAAGAATGATGAATTTATTTAAAAAGAATGAATATCAGGTGGTGGATCTGGGAGAGACGAGTGTTGCGGAAAATATCAATACAGTAGAGGATTATCAAAAGTTGAGAAATAAAGAAAAAACTCCATTTATTTTTGCAATCAGTGGATATAAAAACAGTGGAAAGACCACACTAATTACAAAGCTGATTCCGGAACTGACGAAAAAAGGATATAAAGTAGCTGTCATTAAACATGATGGACATGATTTTGAAAGTGATGTCCCCGGAACAGACAGTTACAGGCATCAGAAAGCTGGTGCATATGGAACCGCTGTTTTCTCTTCGAAACAGATGATGGTTACGAAGGAAACTACGGAAGTCAATGAATTAGATTTGATGAAAGCTTTTCCAGAGGCTGACATTATTCTGCTGGAGGGATTGAAACACAGTTCATATCCAAAGTATTTTTGCAATTACCCGGAACAGGAGCCTATATCTGCCGAGGAGCTTGCAGAAGAAATTATTAAGCAAATGCAAAGCTTTTGTTAAATTCAGTTGAAATCATGATGAGAATATTATATAATAAGCCTGTAAACCTGGGGTGTTCGATACTCTCGATTTTTTGAACCTACATTACTTTAAACGGGATTCTTATATCTCTGTAATATGTCAGGCCTCCATTACGCAGTGGAAGACAGAAAAGCAGATGCGGTTGCCCACCTAGCGCTTGCTAGGAGTCAAAAAACGAGAAACGGCATTTCGGGTGATTACAAAAGATAAAAGACAGTTGCACTATGCAACTGTCCTTTTTGATTATAGAATGGAATCGTGACAAAGGGTATTTGAAAATAGTTCTCTGATACCGATGATGAAAAGGATTGAAAAATTGGAAAAAGTAAGGTATTTTAGGATGATAGAAAGGGAATAGAGGAACATGAAGAAAAAAATACAAGAGTTATGGCACTTTACCGAACGGGTAGGTGCGGCCCATGTAGGAGCTTATGCGGCACAATCTGCATATTTCCTGATGTTAAGTTTAATTCCGTTTATTCTGTTATTATTAGCTGTTATCCAGTACACACCGGTTACAAAAGCAGATGTAATGACTGCTATGGTACTTGTTTTCCCGGAAAAGAGCATGCAGAGCTTTATCGTAGGAATTGTAAATCAGGTGTACAATCAATCGAAGACTATTATTCCAATTACTGCGGTTACGGCATTGTGGTCCGCAGGAAAGGGAGTTCTTGCAATCAATACCGGACTCAACTGTGTATATAATACCAAAGAAACACGTAATTATATATTTTTACGCATCCGGGCATCATTTTATATTGTTGTGTTTATGCTGGCAATTGTAATTGGACTTGTTCTTTCGGTGTTCGGAAACAATCTCAGTTTGTTTATATGCAGACATTTTCCGTTGTTAAAGGATACGATTGTGGCAGTGCTGGAAAGCCGGACAATCATTTCTTTTGCGGGATGGTTTTTGTTTGCAATTGTGATTTACTGCTTTTTGCCAAACAAGAAAATAAGTGTGTGGAAGCAGCTCCCTGGCGCAATATTTACCTCTGTTTTGTTTATGATGATATCCTTCGGATTTTCCGTGTATTTGACGATTTTCCACAGTTTTGAAGGTTTGTATGGAAGCATGACAGCGATTATCCTGGTAATGTTGTGGTTGTATTTCTGTATGTACACGATTTTGCTTGGCGGACTTATTAACAGTATGCTTTTAGAAAAAGAAATATCTGTAAAAGGGACACCTGTGAAAGAGATACCTGTAAAAGAACCTGAAAAAGAGACAGGAAAAAAATCTTGACAGACTCGTTTGTTATGTTACAATAATAGAGTTAATACATGTAAAGGCTAAGACCGTGTAAGTAAAGACTTGTTTTCCAATAGAGAGAGGGAACCACAGGCTGGAAGTTCCCTTTGGTTCAGACAAGAATTGAATTTCCCACGTGAGCTGCATTTTTGAAACAAAAGTAGGAAATGCCGTGCCTGCACGTTACGCAGACCGAGAGCTTGTTCATAAGAACAAGAATAAGGGTGGTACCGCGATATATTCGTCCCTATGCAATATTTGCATAGGGATATTTTTATTTATAGGAGGAAATCATGAAAGAAAGACTTGAGAACATCAAACGTGAAGCGCTGAAACAGATTCAGGAATCTGATGCGCCGGAAAAATTAAATGATGTGCGTGTAAAGTATCTTGGTAAAAAAGGTGAACTTACAGCAGTGTTGAAAGGAATGAAAGATGTCGCAGCAGAGGAACGTCCAAAAGTTGGGCAGCTTGTAAATGAAACAAGAGCAGCGATTGAAGAAGTGTTAGAGCAGACAAAAGCGAAAATGGATGCTGCTATTCGTGCTGAAAAATTAAAAAATGAAGTCATTGACGTTACCCTTCCATCTAAGAAAAATATGGTAGGTCATCGTCATCCAAATACAATTGCTTTGGAAGAAGTAGAACGTATCTTTGTGGGTATGGGATATGAAGTAGTGGAAGGACCGGAAATCGAATATGATTTGTACAACTTTGAAAAATTGAATATTCCTGCTGATCATCCTGCAAAAGATGAACAGGATACCTTCTATGTCAACAAAGATATCGTGCTTCGTACACAGACTTCGCCGGTACAGGCACGTATCATGGAAAAGGGAAAACTTCCAATCTGTATTCTTTCACCGGGACGTGTATTTCGTTCAGATGAAGTGGATGCAACCCATTCTCCATCCTTCCATCAGATTGAAGGCCTTGTTATCGACAAGAACATTTCTTTCGCTGACTTAAAAGGAACATTGGAAGAATTTGCAAAAGAATTATTTGGCGAAAATACAAAGACAAAATTCCGTCCACACCATTTCCCATTTACAGAGCCAAGTGCAGAAGTAGATGTGTCATGCTTTAAGTGCGGTGGAAAAGGATGTCGTTTCTGCAAAGGAGAAGGATGGATTGAAATTCTCGGCTGTGGAATGGTACACCCACATGTATTGGAAATGTGCGGAATTGACCCGGAAGAATATACAGGATTCGCATTTGGTGTAGGACTGGAAAGAATCGCACTTCTCAAATACGAAATCGATGATATGAGACTTTTGTATGAAAATGACATCAGATTTTTACGTCAGTTTTAGTGAACATAAATAGAAATGAAAATTATAGAGGAGATAGAAAATGAATACTTCATTATCATGGATTAAAGTATATGTTCCGGATTTAGAGGTGACAGCACAGGAATATGCAGATGCAATGACACTTTCCGGAACAAAAGTGGAAAGCTACGAAAAGATGGATGCAGATTTGGACAAGATTGTCATCGGACAGATTGTCAAAATGGAGAAACATCCTGACGCAGATAAGCTGGTTATTTGTCAGGTAAATATTGGAACAGAAACCATTCAGATTGTAACCGGTGCTCCAAATGTAAAAGAAGGAGACAAGATTCCGGTTGTGCTGGACGGAGGACGAGTTGCAGGGGGGCATGAACCGGGACAGAGAGTTGCCGGAGGCGTGGAAATCAAAAAAGGAAAGCTGCGCGGTATCGAAAGTAACGGTATGATGTGCTCTATTGAAGAACTGGGTTCTACAAGGGAATTATATCCGGAAGCACCGGAAAATGGTGTTTATATTTTCAGTGATGATGCTGTTGTAGGGGAAAGCGCGATTAAGGCACTTGGCCTGGACGATGTGGTTTACGAATACGAAGTAACATCAAATCGTGTGGACTGCTTCAGTGTCATTGGTGTTGCAAGAGAAGCAGCAGCAACCTTCCGTAAAGCATTCCACCCACCGGTTGTAACTCCAACGGGAAATGATGAAGATGTCAACGATTACATCAAAGTAAATGTGGAAAATAAAGACCTTTGTTCAAGGTATTGTGCAAGAGTTGTGAAAAATATTAAAATCGGTCCATCTCCGCTCTGGATGCAGAGAAGATTGGCTTCTGTTGGCATTCGTCCGATTAACAATCTGGTTGATATTACAAACTATGTAATGGAAGAATACGGACAGCCGATGCATGCATATGACTTATCTACTATTGCAGGAAATCAGATTGTAGTTCGCAATGCAGCAAAAGGTGAGAAATTCGTCACCTTAGACGGACAGGAAAGAGAAATGGATGAATCCGTTCTGATGATCTGTGACGGAGAAAAGGCAGTTGGTATTGCCGGTATCATGGGTGGAGAAAATTCCATGATTACAGATAACGTATCTACCGTACTTTTTGAAGCTGCCTGCTTTGATGGAACCAATATCCGTAAATCAAGCAAGAGAATCGGACTTCGTACGGATGCATCCGGTAAATTTGAAAAAGGACTTGACCCGAATAATGCCCAAGCAGCTATGAACCGTGCCTGTCAGTTAGTTGAAGAAATGGGATGCGGTGAAGTAGTAGGCGGAATGGTTGACGTTTACAGTAAGAAGAAAGAACCAGTGAGAGTCGGATTTAATGCAGAAAAGATTAATGCCCTGCTTGGAACCGATATTTCCAAGGAAGAAATGCTTGGATATCTGAAACTGGTAGAGTTAGAATATGACCCGGCTACGAATGAAATCATTGCACCAACATTCAGACATGACATTTTCCGTCTGGCTGACCTTGCGGAGGAAGTAGCGCGTTTCTACGGATATGATAATATTCCAACCACACTTCCAAGCAGTGGGGCAACAGCAGGAAAGCTTTCGTTCAAGCTTCGTGTGGAAGAAGTGGCAAGGAATATCGCAGAATTCTGTGGATTCAGTCAGGGAATGACGTATTCCTTTGAAAGTCCAAAGGTATTTGATAAATTAAGACTGGATGCAGAGGATAAACTGCGTCAGGCAATTCAGATTATGAATCCGCTTGGAGAAGATTACAGTATCATGCGTACGATTTCTTTAAATGGTATGCTGACATCATTGGCAACAAATTACAACAGAAGAAATAAGAATGTACGTCTGTATGAACTTGGTAATATTTACCTTCCAAAATCACTTCCACTTACAGAACTGCCAGATGAAAGAATGCAGTTTACACTTGGAATGTATGGAGATGGTGATTTCTTCAGCATGAAGGGTGTAGTAGAAGAGTTCTTTGAGAAGGTTGGATTGACTAAGAGAGAGACTTATGATCCAAATTCCGGCAAGAACTTCCTTCATCCAGGACGCCAGGCAAACATCGTATACGATGGAGTTGTGGTTGGATATCTGGGAGAAGTACATCCAGACGTTGCAGATGCTTACGGTATTGGAGAACGTGCATATGTGGCAGTTATCGATATGCCTGAAATCGTAGCGCGTGCTACATTTGACAGAAAATACGAAGGAATTGCAAAATATCCTGCAGTCAGCAGAGATATCAGCATGGTAGTTCCAAAAGAGATTTTAGTTGGACAGATTGAAGACGTAATTGAGAAAAATGGTGGAGCACACTTAGAAAGCTATCATTTATTTGACCTTTACGAAGGAGCGCAGATTAAAGCCGGCTTTAAATCTGTTGCATACTCCATTACATTCCGTGCAAAAGACAAAACATTGGAAGAAGCAGATATTTCTGCAGCAATGAAAAACATTCTTGGAGCACTGGAAGGAATGGGAATCGAATTACGTCAGTAATCTGAGAGGAAGATTTCATGTTAAAGAAAGAAGATTTTTATTTTGATTTACCGGAGGAGCTCATCGCACAGGACCCGTTGGAGGACCGCTCCAGCTCCAGACTTCTGGTATTGGATAAAGAAACTGGCGAGACAAGTCATCATGTGTTCCGGGAAATCGTAGATTACCTGGAACCGGGTGACTGTCTGGTCATCAATGATACAAAAGTAATTCCGGCCCGTTTGATTGGTGAAAAAGAAGGCACCGGTGCAAAAGTAGAAGTATTGCTTCTGAAGCGGAAAGAAAATGATGTGTGGGAAACTTTGGTAAAACCGGGACGAAAGATGAAACCGGGAGCAAAGCTTGTGTTCGGAAACGGTTTGCTTCATGCGGAAGTAAAAGAAGTTGTGGAAGAGGGAAACCGATTGATCCAGTTCCAGTATGAAGGTATTTTTGAAGAAATTTTGGACCAGCTTGGACAAATGCCGCTGCCACCATACATTACCCATCAGCTTGAAGATAAGAACCGTTACCAGACAGTTTATGCAAAACACACTGGTTCCGCAGCAGCACCAACGGCAGGATTGCATTTTACGCCGGAACTATTGGAACAGATTAAAGCAAAAGGTGTGGAGATTGCACACGTTACCTTGCATGTGGGGCTTGGAACCTTCCGACCAGTAAAGGTGGAAAATATTTTAGAGCATCATATGCATTCCGAATTTTACCGGATTGAACAAGGTGAAGCAGATAAAATTAACCATGCGAAGGAAAGTGGACACAGAGTGATCTGTGTGGGAACCACAAGCTGTCGTACCGTGGAATCAGCGGCAGACGAAAATGGAAAATTGAAAGAATGCAGTGGATGGACAGAAATATTCATTTATCCAGGGTATAAATTCAAAGTGCTGGATTGCCTGATCACAAACTTTCATTTGCCGGAGTCCACCCTGATCATGCTGGTAAGTGCACTTGCCGGAAGAGAACATGTACTCGCAGCATACGAAGAAGCAATCAAAGAACGGTATCGATTCTTCAGCTTTGGGGATGCGATGTTTATAAAGTAAGAATACAAAAGAACAAGCCTGATTGAGACATTAAAGTTATCTCTCTTGCGGAAAGTCTGTAATTTGAAATCATAAAAAGGCTATGGCATGAGTTGCAAGGAAACGAAGGTTCTCCTTGCTTGAAGCTGTCAGGTGGATGAAAGGCTACTGTCAGGCGACAGTGGCTTTTCTTTTTTATAAGCATAAGCAATGAAACAAGAGACCGGTGAGGGAAAAGAAAAATCATGAAATTAAAGAATGTTTTAATCGCAGTAGACGATATTGAGGAATCTATTCGTTTTTATAAAGAAATCTTTGGATTGCAGGTCATTTTGCAGCAGGAGGGAAATGTAATTCTGTCTGAAGGACTTGTGCTTCAGGATGCCAAAATATGGAATGATACGATTGATGGGACGATCATGCCATATAATAACATGACAGAATTGTATTTTGAACACAATAATCTGGAAGAACTTGTTGACCGGCTTACATCTGGTGATTATTATGTCGCCACGCATACGACAAAAAGGCCCGATGACCCTTTTGGGGTGAAATTTGTCACAGAACTGACGGAACTTGATGGCGGGCAGAAAATGGTGAGATTTTATGACCCATCAGGAAATCTCATTGAGGTGCGGGCACCGGTGAATTATAATTAAAGGAAGATGGATTACGGAGAATGAACAAATGGTAAAAAATATTGTGAAGGGAACACACATTTTTGCAAAAAAAGCACAGCCGGCTACAGAAGCGGACAGACAGGTCGTAGTGGATTTATTAGATACGTTAAAAGCAAACAGAGAAATATGTGTTGGAATGGCAGCGAATATGATCGGTGCGAATAAAGCAATTATTGCTGTGGCTGTAGGACCATTTCAGTTCGCTATGATAAATCCGGTCATTACAAAGAAAAGCGGGGCATACAAGACAGAGGAAGGGTGTCTGTCGCTGGTTGGAGTCCGGGCTTGCACAAGATATCAGGAGATTGAGGTGGAATATCTGAATCAGAAATTTGAAAAGCAGAAGGGGACATATTCAGGATGGACCGCACAGATTATACAGCATGAGATAGACCACTGTAATGGAATTGTGATATAATGAGTGTTAGCGAGCAGGAGCAAGCGTGGCTTGTTCAGTGCGAGCGGCGAATGGCGATCATGATGGCTGCGAAGCAGCAATAAGCACCGAAGGTGCGAATCATGATATAATGTACGCGAAGGCAAAAGTGAACATGAACAGATATGGACACGCATACTTGCAGGCGGAGGAGGAAACATGATTAAAGTAGAAAAATTATCCTATTCCTTTCCGGAGAAGGATTTATATAAAAAGGTGTCGTTTACATTAGAAGATGGTCAGCACGCAGCATTGATCGGAAGCAATGGCACGGGCAAGAGTACACTGGTGGATATGCTTATGGATACGGAAAAATACCTGTATGACGGTAAGATTATCAAGGACGAGTCCTGCCGAATGGGGTATGTCAGTCAGTTTGCCAAACGGGATAGGAGTCAGCAGATGACTGTATTTGAATTTTTGAGTGAGGACTTTGTGCGATTACAGGAAATCAGTGCGAGTCTATGTGCGGAAATGGCTGTGGCGGAAGATTTGGAGCAGATTTTTGAAAAATATCAGAATGTACAGGATGAGATTCAGGCTGTGGATGGAGACAATTATGAAGTGAATATTCACAGACAGCTCAAAATCGCAGGACTGAGCGGACAGACGAATTTAGAGCTTGCAAAGCTAAGCGGTGGTGAATACAAACTGCTTCAGGTAATAAGA
Source organism: uncultured bacterium (assembly GCA_905216215.1). GTDB lineage: Bacteria > Bacillota > Clostridia > Lachnospirales > Lachnospiraceae > Allocoprococcus. The sequence continues at coordinate 51,007 of CAJMSZ010000005.1, forward strand.
CAGATGCTGTTAAAGCCAGATCTGCTGATTATGGATGAGCCGGATGTATTTCTGGATTTTGAGAACTTAAATGGACTTCGAGACTTAATTAATTCCTATAAGGGAACATTGCTTGTCATTACCCATAACCGTTATTTGCTGAATCACTGCTTTGATAAAATCCTTCATCTGGAAAATGGAGATATTCAGGAATTTGACAGTAATTATACGGATTATCATTTCTCCCTGATGCAAAAGAAGCTGGAGCTTCAGGAGCAGGCAGAAGCAGATATGGCTGAAATTGAACGCTATCAGAAAATGGTGGACAGGTTGCGGCAGGATGCGACTGTGGTAGCAAGTGTGAACCGGGGAAAGGCGGTAAATGCCAAGGCAACGCAGCTTGCAAGACTGGAGGCAAGACGGATTAAAGAACCATTTGTAAATATCCGACAGCCGAAGATTCAGCTTCCGAAGATTGCAGTGTCCGGTGAGGAAGACGCGGGACTGCTTTTGCAGATGAACGATTTGGGGATTGGATTTGAAGAACCACTTTTGGAACACGTATATCTGGAGCTGTACGAACATGAGAAAGTGGCGATTGTGGGACCGAATGGGACAGGGAAGACAACCTTGCTGCGTGAGGTATTCCGAAATGGGAACCCGGCTATTTCTGTCAGTGAAGATGCAAAAATAGGCTTTTTGTCTCAGATTCATGAAGATACGTTGAACGAAGAACACACCATTTATGAAGAATTTGAAGAACTTGGATTCGGGAAAAAGAGTGACATCGCAGAATATTTGAGCAACTATTGTTTTGAGGCGGATATGCTTGGAAATAAAATCGGACAGTTGTCAGGTGGAGAAAAAAACTTACTTCAGATTGCAAAAATGGCCACGGGCGATGCAAACCTTCTGTTGTTGGATGAGCCAACCAGTCATTTGGATACCTATGCACAGATTGCACTGGAAAAGGCTTTGGCAGAGTATAAAGGAGCAGTGATAATGGTTTCCCATGATTTTTATACCATAGCAGACTGCGCAGACTATGTTCTCTATGTAGAGAACAAATCCTTAAGACGAATGAGTATCCGTGCGTTCCGGAAAATGATATATCAGGATCATTTTGACAAGGATTATCTGGAATTGGAGCAGAAGAAAAAGGAACTAGAAACAAGAATCGAACTCAGCATGAAAGCGAAAGACTTCAAAGCAGCGAGAAAACTGAGCGAAAAATTAGAAGAGATTATAGAGAAAAGGTAAGGTGGAGAAGGATGAATAATACGATTCGGGAGTTATTTGAACGGAAATCGGTGCGTGTGTTTGATGAAAAAGAGATTTCGGAAGAGGACAAGCGGATGATTCTGGAGGCGGCTACTATGGCGCCATCTGCGGGAAACCAACAGCTTTATACTATATTAGATATCACAGATCAGAACTTAAAGGATAAACTGGTGGTGACCTGCGACAATCAGCCATTTATTGCTACAGCGAAGATGGTATTGATTTTTTGCGCGGACTGTCAGAAATGGTATGATGGGTTTAAAGAAGCAGGATGTGGACCGAGACTTCCTGGGGTCGGAGACCTTATTTTAGCCATGTCTGATGCAAATATTGCGGCACAGAATGCAGTGACCGCAGCCCAGAGCCTTGGAATTGGCTCCTGCTATATAGGGGATATTCTGGAGAGTTGCGAAAAACATAGGGAAATGCTGGGACTTCCGCCCTATGTAGTTCCCGCAGCCATGCTGGTGTTTGGCTATCCTACGAAGCAACAGATGGAGCGGAAGAAGCCAGAGAGGGTAGAAATGTCACATATCGTTCATGAGAATGGATACCGGGTAATGGAAGAAGAAGAACTGCGGGAAATGTTTGCATCAAAAACAGGAACACGGGAATATGAGGACTGGATGAAAGCATTCTGCGAACGGAAATATAATTCGGATTTTTCAAAGGAAATGACTCGTTCTGTAGAAGTTTATCTGAAAGACTTTATGAAAAAATAGTCAAAGAAAGGATGAAAGGATGCATCGCATATTAATCGTGGAAGATGACAGAGGAATCAGTGAGGCAATCAAAGAACAGGCGGAAATGTGGGGATTAGAGGCACAGATCGTGCAGAATTTCCGTGATGTGATGGCAGAATTTGCTGCGTGTGATCCGCATCTGGTGTTATTGGACATTTCACTGCCATTTTTTAACGGATATCACTGGTGCAGTGAAATCCGCAGAGTGTCGAAAGTACCAATTATTTTTATTTCCTCCGCTTCGGATAATATGAACATTATTATGGCAATGAATATGGGAGCTGATGATTTTATTGCCAAGCCCTTTGACCAGAGTGTGCTGATGGCGAAGGTCCAGGCTATGCTTCGCAGAACCTATGACTTTGCATCTGCGGTTCCGGTTTTAGAACACAGAGGGGCAATGCTGCATACGGGAGAAAATTCACTGGTTTATCAGGGCCATAAGATTCAGCTTACCAAGAACGAATATAAGATTCTGCTGACGCTGATGGAAAATAAAGAGAAGGTAGTCAGCCGCGAAAAGCTGATGGAAGTATTGTGGGACAGTGATTCTTTTGTGGATGAAAATACCCTTACCGTCAATGTGGGAAGGCTGCGGAAGAAACTGGAGGCAGCAGGTCTTATGGATTTTATTACGACAAAATTCGGAGCAGGGTATATCATACAGGATTAGACGAATGGAGGAAGAAAAATGAAATTGTTTGGTGTATATCTGAAGCAGAGAGTGAAGAGTATTCTTCTGATGTCCGGTTGTGCGATCATTTATTTTGCATGCTTTACTATGTATCATCTGCCGCTCCGTGCCACCATTTATCCCACGATATTATGTGTGGCTCTTGGTATGATTTATCTGATTCTGGATTTTAAGAAGGTAAAGCAGAAGATAGAAGTGCTGCAATATATGGAAAATGTGCCTGAAGTGTTAGAAGAACATTTACCATCTGCAGAAGGTGTTCTGGAAACGGCTTATCAAAGTGTACTTCGCAAGCTGTGGCAGAAACAGAAGGAATTGCAGATGGCAATGAACCGGAATTATCAGGATATGATAGATTACTATACTGTATGGGCACATCAGATTAAGACACCCATTGCATCTATGAGACTCCATCTGCAAAATGAAGATTCAATTTTAAGCAGACAGCTTTCGGGAGATTTATTCCGGATTGAGCAGTACGTGGAAATGGTGCTTATGTTTCTGCGACTGGATTCCGATTCCTCAGATTATGTATTCCGGGAATACGATTTAGATGAGATTGTCCGTGCGGCAGTGAAGAAGTTTTCGGGGGAATTTATCAGTAGGAAAATCGGGCTTTCTTATGAGAAAATAGAAGAAAAAGTATTGACAGATGAAAAATGGCTGTCTTTTGTTGTAGAGCAGGTGTTGTCAAATGCGCTGAAATATACTATGACGGGAACGGTTTCCATTTATATGGAAGAGGAGCAAATACTCTGTATCCGGGATACGGGAATCGGAATTGCACCGGAGGATTTGCCAAGGATTTTTGAGAAAGGCTATACGGGATATAACGGGCGGATGGACAAAAAGGCAAGTGGAATCGGACTATATCTATGCAGACGGATTTGTGATAATCTGGGACACAGGATTTGGGCCCAGTCGGAGCCGGATAAAGGAACAACCATTCGGATTGATGTAAGCCACAGAAAAATGAAATTCGAATAAGAGATGCGTTTGCATAAGAGATGATATTCGAATAAATGTGACAAAATTGTTAGAAGTGAAGGGAAAATTGTAAGCTGATTCGATGGTGATTCAATTTTCCCTTTTGCTATAATAATGGCAGAAATTCGAAAGGGGATTTTGATATGAGTATATTAGAAGTAAATGGAGTACGCAAAGTGTATGCGACTCGTTTTGGAGGAAGCAAAGTGGAAGCACTGAAAAATGTAACTTTCAGTGTAGAACGTGGAGAATATGTGGCAATTATGGGAGAATCCGGATCTGGAAAAACAACCCTGCTGAATATTCTGGCTGCGCTTGATAAGCCGACGGATGGAACGGTAAAACTGGAGGGTATGGACCTTTCCAAAGTAAAGGAGTCCCAGATGGGAACTTTCCGCAGAGACAATCTGGGATTTGTATTTCAGGAGTTTAACCTTCTGGATACATTTACGGTAGAAGATAATATTTACCTTCCGCTTGTGCTTGCGGGCAATCATTACAAGGTAATGGAAAGCAAAATGATGCCGATTGTGGAGAAGCTTGGAATCAAGCATCTGCTGAAGAAGTACCCATACGAAATATCAGGTGGACAGAAGCAGAGAGTGGCAGTGGCAAGAGCACTCATTACCAATCCGAAGCTGATCCTTGCGGATGAACCGACAGGGGCACTGGATTCGCGTGCTACTGATGAGTTGTTAAGACTTTTTGAGGATATCAATTATGACGGTCAGACCATTGTCATGGTAACTCATTCGGTAAAGGCGGCAAGCCATGCCGGCAGAGTATTATTTATCAAAGACGGGGAAGTATTTCATCAGATATACAGAGGGAATCAAAGTGATGAGCAGTTGTATCAAATGATTTCCGCTACACTGACAACTCTTGCGACAGGTGGTGACAGAAGATGAGAATCCATGTGTATCCAAAACTAGCGTGGGAGGGAATCCGAAAAAATAAACGGCTTTATGTTCCATATATTGCCATGGGAGCCTTAATGGTAATGATGTACTACCTGCTCCGGTTTCTTCAGGATTCACCTGTTATCGGAGTGATGAGAGGGGCAGTTACTTTGTCAACGGTGTTACCTATGGGCTATGCCGTGATTGCGATTTTTTCCATCATCTTTCTGTTTTATACCAATTCCTTTCTGATCCGTCAGAGATATCGGGAGTTTGGATTATACAACATTCTTGGCATGAATAAACAGAATGTGTGTATGATCATGGTATGGGAAAGTATTTTCGTAGGCGGTCTTGCCATTGTGACAGGACTGGCGGCCGGAATTCTACTGTCCAAAGGCGCAGAACTTGTCCTGTTTAATCTGGTTCATATGGATATTTCCTTTGACTTGCGTATTAGTGCTGTTTCTGTCTTTTATACTATTACGGGGTATATTATAATTTATCTGATTCTTCTCCTGAATTCGGTAATCAAAGTATGGTTTGCCAAACCGCTTGATTTGTTAAAGAGCAATAGAGTGGGTGAGAAAATGCCGAAGCGTACATGGGTTTATGCGGCAGTAGGTATGGTTCTGCTCGGAGCTGCTTACTATCTGGCGGTCAGCATCAAGGAGCCGCTTACGGCACTGATGTATTTCTTCCTGGCAGTAATTATGGTTATTATCGGTACCTACGCACTTTTTATGGCGGGTTCCGTGGTGCTTTGCAGGATTCTGCAGAAGAATAAACGCTATTATTATCAGCCAAATCATTTCATATCGGTTTCTTCCATGATGTACCGTATGAAGCGGAATGGAGCCGGACTTGCATCTATTTGCATTTTACTTACCATGGTTCTGGTTATGCTTTCGTCTACCACCAGTCTTTACTTTGGGATTGAAGATTCCTTAGTTGGAAGATACCCACATTCTGTAAATGTTGTTGTAGGGTTCAGTGATGTGGAGGACTTGAATTCGGAAAATCTGAAGAAATTATATGAAGCAGTCCGGGAAAACAGTCCGGAAGTAAAGGAGACAGATTGTTATACCGTGGGAGGTACCTCCGGGTTATTTTCTGACCAGGGAATCAATCTGGATGTGACTTCAGTGGACGTAAGCATTAATGATTATGAACAGGTAGGGACATTGCAGGTAATGTCACTGGAAGAATATAACCGCTTATGTGATGCAGATGAAACCTTAAACGCAGATGAATGTCTGCTTTATGCCAACCGGATTACGTATGATTCGGATACATTTACCATTGTAGACGGATCAAGTTACAAGGTTAAGAAGATGTTGGATAACTGTGTAAAAGATGGCGACTTGGATTCTATGATGAATCCAAGTATGATTATGGTAGTACCGGATTTTGAAGAATGTTTAAAGACCGTGTCCGATTTTCGTACACGGACTGAGGGAACCGTGATGGCACTCAGGTGGAAATGTGGATATGATGTGGAAAGTACAGAGCAGGAAACCAAAGAGGCAGAGGCAATTGAAGAAAGTCTGGCGAGGTTATCGGAAACAAAGTCTGTGGACGGCCTTATTTTTTACAGCGTTGACAGTCGGGAAGATAACCGGGAGTCATTCTATGATTTGAATGGAAGTTTATTCTTCCTTGGTATTGTACTGAGTACGGTATTTTTGCTGGCAGCGGTTATGATTATCTATTACAAACAACTTTCAGAAGGGTATGAAGATTACACCCGCTATGAAATTATGCAGAAGGTAGGAATGACGAAACAGGACATCAGAAAGAGTATCAACTCCCAGATGCTGACCGTATTTTTCTCGCCATTATTGATGGCAGGGCTTCATCTGTGCTTTGCTTTCCCGTTTCTGTGGAAGATTATGATGATGTTTGGATTAAATAATCGAACATTGATTATCGCAATAACCGTGATATGTTACATTATATTTGGTATTTTTTATGCAGTTGTTTATAAAATTACATCGAATTTATACTTTCATATCGTAAGTGGTAATAAAAGAGTGTAAATCATATAGAGTAAGTTTTTCATTGTCAAACAGAGACTTGTCGTTTAGAAAACGGCAGGTCTCTGTTTTTTGATGAACTTTTCTTAATAGGAAAAAAGTTCATCGAAAATGGTTGACAAATACCACACGGGGGTATAGTATGCAGATAGAAAGAAAAAAGGAGGAAACAATATGGAGCGAGAGTGTTGCCATAAGAAGAAAAAACGTTCAGAAGAAGAACTGAAGAAGCTTGTGAACAGACTCAGCCGTATAGAGGGGCAGGTAAGGGGACTGAAGCGCATGGTCCAGGAAGATGCATACTGTATCGATATCCTGACTCAGGCTGCTGCTGTGAATGCAGCCCTGAACAGCTTTAATAAGCAGCTTTTGGCTGAACATATAAAAACGTGTGTAACAAATGATATCAGGGAAGGTAAGGATGAAACCGTGGATGAACTGGTAGCAACCTTACAAAAGCTAATGAAGTAGAGTGAATGAAGCAGAGGTGATATGAAAATGGAACAGTACAATGTAACTGGGATGAGCTGTGCCGCGTGCAGCGCCAGAGTAGAAAAAGCAGTATCAAAAGTACCGGGAGTCAGTTCCTGCTCCGTAAGTCTTTTGACAAATTCCATGGGAGTAGAAGGTACGGCTTCTCCAGATGCAGTGATTAAGGCGGTAGTGGATGCCGGTTATGGAGCATCTCTTGCAGGTGCAAAGCAGGAAAGCAGCAGAGGAATGGATGAGGATGCTTTAAAGGACACAGCGACTCCGGTGTTGAAGCGTAGACTCTTATATTCTCTTGGATTTTTAATTGTCCTTATGTATTTCTCCATGGGACATATGATGTGGGGATGGCCCCTTCCAAAGTTTTTTGAAGGCAACCATATTGCCATGGGACTTGTGCAGTTAGTGCTTGCGGGAATCGTAATGGTCATCAATCAGAAGTTCTTCATCAGTGGATGGAAAGGACTGGTTCACAAGGCACCGAACATGGATACCCTGGTTGCCATGGGTTCTATGGCATCTTTCCTTTACAGTACCTATGCATTGTTTGCTATGACCGATGCACAGCTTAAGGGAAATGCAGATGCAGTGATGTCTTATATGCATGAATTTTATTTCGAATCAGCAGCCATGATTCTGACACTGATTACCGTTGGGAAAATGCTGGAGGCCCGCTCCAAAGGAAAAACAACGGATGCTCTTAAGAGTCTGATGAAGCTGGCACCAAAGACAGCAGTGATTGTGGAGAACGGTGTAGAACAGGAAGTACCGATTGAACAAGTAAAAAAAGGGGATATTTTTGTAGTCCGCCCAGGTGAAAATATTCCGGTGGATGGTGTTATATTAGAAGGAAGCAGTGCGGTAAATGAATCTGCACTTACCGGGGAAAGCATTCCGGTGGATAAGGCGGAAGGCGATATGGTATCTGCAGCTACTTTGAACCAGTCCGGATTCCTAAAATGCGAAGCGTCCCGTGTAGGCGAAGACACTACACTTTCCCAAATTATCCAGATGGTCAGTGACGCGGCAGCAACAAAGGCTCCAATTGCCAAAGTAGCAGATAAAGTTTCTGGTGTATTCGTACCGGCAGTTATCTCGATTGCATTTGTTACCTTTATTGTATGGATGCTGGCAGGACAGACTTTCGGATTTGCGCTGGCAAGAGCAATTTCCGTATTGGTTATCAGTTGTCCTTGCGCCCTTGGGCTTGCAACTCCGGTTGCGATTATGGTTGGTAACGGAAAAGGTGCCAAGAACGGAATTATGTTTAAGACAGCCGTATCTTTGGAAGAAACCGGAAAGATGCAGATTGTGGTTATGGATAAAACAGGAACCATTACCAGTGGAGAACCAAAGATTACAGATATTTTACCGGCAGCAGGCAAGGGCGAAGACACCCTTCTTTCTCTTGCCTATGCACTGGAAAGAAAGAGCGAGCATCCGCTTGCAAGAGCAATTTTAACTTATGCGGAAGAACATAAGGTAGAAGCAAAAGAAGTGACGGATTTTCAGATTCTTCCTGGAAATGGATTGACTGCTATTTATGAAAACGAAATTTTAAATGGTGGAAATCTGAAATTTATCCGGACAAAAGTACAGGTATCTGCGGAAATGGAACGTCAGGCAGAACAGCTTGCGGAAGAAGGAAAGACTCCCTTATTCTTTACAAGAGGCGAAGAACTTCTGGGAATTATCGCAGTAGCTGATGTCATCAAGGAAGACAGCCCACAGGCAGTCCGTGAACTTCAGAATATGGGAATCCATGTAGTAATGCTGACCGGTGATAACGAGCGTACTGCTAAGGCCATCGGAAAACAGGCAGGTGTGGACGAAGTCATCGCAGGTGTTCTTCCGGATGGAAAGGAACAGGTCATCAGCAGACTTCAGAAGCAGGGCAAGGTTGCCATGGTCGGTGATGGAATCAATGATGCACCGGCACTTACCAGAGCAGATATGGGGATTGCTATCGGAGCAGGAACCGATATCGCCATTGATGCGGCAGATGTTGTATTGATGAAGAGCCGTTTAAGTGATGTTCCGGCAGCAATCCGTTTGAGCCGTGCAACCTTAAGAAATATCCATGAAAACCTATTCTGGGCATTTATTTACAATATTATTGGAATCCCGCTTGCAGCAGGTGTATGGATTCCACTGTTTGGATGGAAGCTGAACCCGATGTTTGGTGCAGCAGCCATGAGTTTATCAAGTTTCTGCGTTGTATCAAATGCATTGCGACTGAATCTGTTCAAAATGTATGATGCAAGTAAGGATAGAAAAATCAAAACCAGTCACAAAGAGAATAAGGAGGAAAAGACAATGGTTAAGACAATGAAAATCGAAGGAATGATGTGTGGACACTGCTCAGGAAGAGTGAAAAAAGCGTTAGAGGAACTTCCACAGGTAGAATCAGCAGAAGTAAGCCATGAAAATGGAACTGCAATCGTTACTTTGCATGCAGAAGTAGCAGATGATGTGCTGAAACAGGCAGTAGAAGCACAGGATTATAAAGTTGTAGGTATTGAGTAGGGTAAGTGGAATCTGAAAAACATATATAAGGCGTAAGGAACAGTTTGTTTTGATGGCAAAAACATCAGAACAGACTGTTTTTTGCGTTTATGCATGAAAATGTTAAAAACTTAAGAAATCCTTTGTTGCTTCTTAAGAAATATGTGGTAAAATAACGTAGATAGAAAGGAAGAGAAGATATGGATATTACAGTTTTAGACTGGCTGGAGCGGACGGTAGAGCGAATTCCGGATAAGACCGCATTTATAGATGAATCAGGCAGCCTTACATTTCGAGAAGTAAACGAGATGGCGAAAGCAGTGGGAAGCCATCTTTTGAAATATAAAAAGGAACGACAGCCTATTCTGGTAATGAGTGGACGGCACCGGTTTACACCGGTCTGTTTCTTAGGTGTTGTATACAGTGGCAATTTCTACGCACCGATTGACGCGACCATGCCAACTACGCGATTGTTACAGATATTAGATGTGATTCGGGCAGACGTCTTAATTGTGGACCGAGAGAATCAGAAGAAGGCGGAAGAACTTCGGTTTCAGGGAACGGTTCTTATTATGGAAGAATTGATGGAGCTTACAGAGACGAATGAAAACGGACTTGCACAGGTGAGACGGAATATGTCATCGGATATGCCTTTATATACGATTTTTACATCGGGTTCCACAGGGATTCCCAAGGGGGTTATTACTTCCCATTATTCGCTGATGTGTTACATAGAGGCAGTATCTGAAGTGTTGCAAATCGGGGAAGAGGACCGCATGGGAAATCAGTCTCCACTGGATTATATTGCGGCAATCCGTGATATTTATTTCCCGGTAAAGGAGGGTGCAACTACGGTAATTTTGCCAAAACAATATTTTGCAGTTCCGGCAAAATTATTTGAAGCATTGAATCAATATGAAGTGACAACCTTGTGCTGGAGTAGTTCTGCACTTACCATTCCGGCGCAGATGAAGGCATTTGAATATGAAGTGCCACGTTTCTTAAAGAAAGTTTGTTTCTCGGGTTCCGTGATGCCTGGAAAGATTTTGAAAATATGGCAGGAGCACTTACCGGACATCTTGTTTGTCAACCAGTATGGACCGACAGAGGCAACGGCATCTTGTACCTATTATGTTGTAAAAGAAAAGGTTACTGAGGATACCGTGCTTCCGATTGGAAAGCCGTATAAGCAGTACCGGATTCTTATATTGAATGAGCAGAATCAAGAGGTACAACCGGGTGAGACCGGAGAAATATGTGTGCTTGGACCGGTATTGGCGCTTGGTTATTATGGTTCAGAAGAACGCAGTGCAAAGGCATTTGTCCAGAATCCACTGAATCATGCCTATCGGGAACTGATGTACCGTACAGGTGATTTGGGAAGCTGGCGTGAAGATGGCGAGCTGGAATTCCACGGGCGTATGGACCGTCAGGTTAAACATCTGGGTCACAGGGTAGAACTGTCTGAACTGGAAAGTGCAGCAGAAAAAATAGAGGGTGTGACAGAAAGCTGCGCTCTTTATGATAAAGAAAAAGAATTATTATATCTGTTCTATACAGGAGAAGCAGATAAAAAGCAGATTTCCATTGCAATGCGGGAAATGCTGCCGGGATTCATGGTTCCGAGAAAAATCATTAATCTGCCGGAGATACCAAGGCTTCCGAATGGAAAGACGGATATGGTTACATTAAAATCTTATTTCAAACACTAAGCGTGTGAAAATGTAAGTACTATAAATCTTATTTCAAGCATTGGATGCGTGAAATAGCATGTTATACAGGAAAAGGAGAAGAACAATGGATGAATTAATGGAAATTTTGGAAGATTTAAGACCGGATGTGGATTTCGGAGCAGAGAAAGCACTGATTGATGACCATGTACTGGAATCATTTGATATCGTATCGTTAGTAGGAGAAATAACAGAAGCTTTTGATATTGAAATTAATCCGGCAGAACTGATTCCGGAGAACTTCAATTCAGCAGAAGCGATGTGGAAAATGATTGAAAGACTGCAGGATGAGTAAGATGAACAAAGAATTATTACTTCAAATGGCAGAAAAATACGGAACACCGATTTATATCTTTAACACGGATGTGTTTCGCAAAAGAGCAGAGCTGGTAAAAAGGGAGTTTGGAGAAAAAGTGCATTGCTGTTTCTCTATTAAGGCAAATCCATTTTTACTGCAGGATATGCCGGAATGTTTTGCAAATTATGAGGTCTGTAGTCCGGGAGAACTTACGATATGTGAAAAAACCGGTACAGATATGAGCAAAATTATTTTTTCTGGAGTCAATAAGAGATATTCAGAAGTGGCAAGAGCAATGGATGACGGAGTGGGAACATTTACCGCAGAGAGCAGACTGCATGTAGAGCTGATTCAGAGTTGTGCTTCCGAACGGAATAAAGTGGTTCCGGTGCTTCTGCGCTTAACCGGTGGAAGCCAGTTCGGTATGGACGAGGCAGATATTTTAGATATTGTAAGAAATCAGGAGAACTATCCGAACATTCAGATTGTGGGACTTCATTATTTCACAGGTACCCAGAAGAAAAAAGTGACCGTAATCGAGAAGGAATTGCACAAACTGGATGAATTTGCGCAGAGATTACTTGCGGAAACCGGATTTTCTGTAGAAAGAATTGAATATGGAACTGGGCTGAATGTGGACTATTTTGGCGAAGAACCGGATGAATGGGAAGAAGCACTTCTCAAAGAGGCAGCAGTATTTGTCCGTGAAATGGGTGAGAAATATCATCTGACGATTGAAATGGGAAGATTTTTCGCAGCACCATGCGGAACATATATTACCAGAGTAGAAGATGTGAAGACGAATCAGGGGTATCACTATGCCATTTGCGATGGCGGCTTAAACCAGCTCAAATATGACGGGCAGGTAAAGGGGATGCAGACACCGGAAATCGTGCGGCTGAACAGAGAAGAGGAAGGAAGCGTGAAAGAGCGTTATACGTTATGCGGAAGTCTCTGTACTACTGCAGATGTGCTTGCTACTATTCAGACTGATAAGTTGGAAATTGGAGATTTGTTGGCATTTGGACGCACAGGCGCATATTCCGTGATGGAAGGGATGGCTGTATTCCTAAGCAGGGAAATGCCGGCGGTAGTGTTGTATTCGGAAATGACAGGTGCCCGTCTTGTCCGCGATTTTATATATACAGATATATTTAATACACCAGACAACAGGGAAGGACAGAGGTAACGCACGTGGGTTATACAACAATTACATTTTTGATTTTTACGCTGCTCGTTATAGCAGCGTATTATATGTTCCCGGTTAAGAAATATCAGTGGACGGTGCTTTTGGCAGCAAGTTATGTATTTTACCTCTGGGCAAGCTGGCGTTATGTGATTTTTATTTTAATCACTACCTATACGGTTTATTTTGCTGCGCTGGCCATGTATCGGAACATCAAAGAAGCAAAAGAAACAGTGGCACAGCATAAAGAAGAATGGGACAAAGAACAGAAGAAACAATACAAAGAGGGTATGAAAAAGAAGCGGAAGCGGCTTCTGATTCTGGTACTTGTGTTGAATCTTGGTATCCTGGTATTTTTGAAATATTTTAATCTGTTTGCAGGCGGACTGAATACATTGCTTGGTTTTACCGGCATAGAAACTTCTGTTCCGATTTTAAAGTTATTCCTGCCACTGGGTATTTCTTTCTATACTTTTCAGTCTACAGGATATTTGATAGATGTTTACCGGGAGAAAATTGAGCCGGAGATAAATCCGGCAAAATATGCGCTGTTTGTGTCTTTTTTTCCTCAGATTATTCAAGGACCAATCAGTTTTTATGATCAGTTGGCACACCAGTTATATGCGGAGCATTCATTTTCTTATAAGAATCTGAAATACGGAGCATTTTTGATGCTTTGGGGATATCTGAAAAAGATGGTAATTGCTGACCGTGCAGTCAGTCTGATTAATACAGTGACGGCAGATTACCGGCAGTATAGTGGAACAGTAATTCTGATAACAGTTCTGGTGTATGCGTTACAGTTGTATGCAGACTTCTCCGGGGGGATTGACATTTCCAGAGGATTTGCCGAAATTCTTGGTATCCAGATGGCAGAGAACTTTAGGAGGCCTTATTTTGCGGTAAATATTAATGATTACTGGAGACGTTGGCATATCACTTTAGGCGCATGGATGAAGAATTATGTGTTCTATTCCCTTGCCATGTCCAAACGTTTCCTGAAAATGGGGAAGGATTTAAAGCAGAAGTATGGAGCGAACCCGGTGGGTGCGCATGTGGCAAAGGTTTTGCCGACAGGAATTGCTTCATTTATCACATTTTTATTAGTAGGAATCTGGCACGGAGCGAACATGAAATATGTGGCTTTCGGTATCTGGAATGGCGGTGTGATTATGGTGTCCATTCTGCTGCAGCCGCTTTTTGATAAAGCAGTTATGAAATTGAAAATTCAGACAAAAAGTCTCTGGTGGAAAGCATTTCAGATGTTGCGTACTTTTGTGATTGTGCTGATAGGATATATGTTTGATATCGGAGTAAATTTCACATCCGCTATGCATATGTTAGGAAGATGTGTAACGGACTTTAGTCTGAACAAATGTAAAGTGATGGAGCAGATTACATCATGTGGTCTGACATTGGAAGATTATAAGCTTTTACTGATCATGACAGTGTTGATTTTTATTGTCAGTTTGATTCAGGAGCGGCATCCGGATACAACCATGCGGGCTTTACTGGAACAGAAACATCCGAAAATGCAGTGGGTGGTTTTGTTTGCAGGACTGGCAATGATTGCTATATTTGGAATGTATGGACCGGGAGTGAGTGCATCGGATTTTGTATACATGCAGTTTTAAAGGAAGTATAGATGATGAATAAAAAAAGAATTGTAAAATTGTGCTGCTTTGGACTGGTATTTCTTTTGTTCTTAGGCGGAGTGTCGGCATTTCTTCAGGTAAACAGTTTTCCAGATGGTTTGCGGATCAAAGGATTTTATCTGGAACCGGAAAACAGTCTGGATATGGTAACAATCGGTGCCAGTGAAACTTATACAGCCATAGCACCGGGAATGCTTTGGGATGAGTATGGCTTTACCAGCTATGATTTTTCTACTGCAGGAAGTCCCATTGCCATAGTGAAGTCTCAGGTAAAAGAAGTGTTAAAGCATCAAAAACCGAAGTTGATTGTGATTGAAATTAATGGGGCACTTCAGAAAAATGATTCGTATCAGACGGATGAAAACCGGCTTCGAAAATATATTGATAATATGCCGTGGTCCGAAAACAAGGTGGAAACGATTTCGGAGTTAATCCCGAAGGAGGAGCAGATTAATTATTTTATACCATTTCTGAAATATCATTCCAACTGGCAGAGTTGGGATACATGTCTGGCGAATCTCTATGTCCAGAGCAGAATGTATCTGGAAGGTGGAAGCGGATTGAAAGGTTTTCAGACATATTCAGATAAAACAATGGCTTCAAGTGAGGTACTAGATGTTACGAATGACAGAACTACGCTATCACTCACAGATATGTCAGAATATTATCTGCGGGATTTGCTGCAGTATCTAAAGGATGAAAAGATTGATAATGTGCTCTTTATGCGTATTCCACACAGAATTACAGAGAAAACATATCCGGTATACCAGCGTGCCAATGAAGCGGAAAAGATTATTAAAGAATACGGATTTTCTTATGTGGACTTTGAAGCACAGAAAGAAGCAATCGGACTGGATATGACAGAAGACTTTTATGATGACCATCATATGAATTTATATGGACAGGAGAAATTTACCAAGTACTTTGGCAAATTTCTGGTAGAGCATTACGGATTGAATGAAAGTGAACATTCAGAAACAGTTGTGAAAGCCTGGGATAGAGCTGCGGAAGAAACCGATGAATGTATCAGCTATACCAGGAAGATGCTGGAAAAAAAGAAGAAAACAACAATCAATGAGGGGTGGAAAGAATTAAAAAAGTACGATTTGGATTTTTTCGTAAACAAAAGAAAATAAAAAATAAAATCTTCTGGAAGTGATATCTTCATGTAAGGAGAATGCGTGCAATCTAGTGTGGCGAAAGAGCTGCATAGATTGCACGTTTTTTTTGAAAATCTGACAATAAATAATTAGATTTCTAATAAAAATAGTGGGAGAAAATATTATAAAAATATAAAATTATATTAGAAATGCTTGACATTTATGGTTAACATGAATAGAATAACCGTTAGTTATCTAACTAAATGGAGGTAAATGAATTGAAGAAAAAGAATTCTTTTTTGGATGATATGTGTGTGAATCCGATGAATATGCCACTGCAGGTATTGATGCATCAGGTGTTACATATGGAAAAACAGTATATGAACCGTCTGATGCAGCCCATTGACTTGAAGCACGGGCAGGCGGCTATTTTGTTTGTATTGTGGAAGAAGGGACCGGTGTCACAGCGTGAACTGGCAGACATGATGCAGTTGAAGCCACCGTCGATTACAGCAGCACTTCAGAAGCTGGAAAAGCGGAAATTCATCGAACGCACACCGGATGAGAAGGACCAGAGAGTACTCCGGATTCAGATTACAGAGGCAGGCAAGGAATGCCTGTTAAGCATGCGTGATATTGATGTATCCGTGAAGAGACAGTTATTCCAGAGTATTACAGAGGAAGAACGAATGCTGCTTCGTAGATTATTTATACAGATGAGGGAAAATATGATGGAGGTGGAAACACTGGAGCATCCCCCTATTTCATAAAGTGGTTTTATGAAGTTGGACTCAAAAATCTATGACTCCATGGCCGTTTGACTCTGGTATCATTTTATAAAAACAGTAGAAAGGAAATATGCAGTTATGAAAAAGCTGGTAAAATTTTTAAAACCGTATGCCGTGACAATTGCAGCAATTTTTGCAGTACTGATGATGCAGGCATATTGTGATTTATCATTGCCATCCTATACTTCTGATATAGTCAATGTAGGAATTCAGCAGGGCGGAATTGATGATAAGGTTCCGATGGTATTGTCGGAGGAAGATTTACGGAAGCTGACGATATTTATGAGTCAGGAGGAGGCAGCGCAGGTAAAAGACAGTTATACGTTACAGACGGAGGAAAATGAGTATGACTATGACGGTGCTGTCTACACCTTGAAGGGTGAGGTACAGGAGGATGAAGAGGCACTGGATGAACTGGCTGACATCATGCAGTTACCGATGTTTATCAGTGTCAGTGCGTCATCTGACAGCGAAATGGCACAAAATCTGGAAATGTTTGGTATCATGCCGGAGGAGCAGAAAAATACAGCTCTGGAGCAGGTAAAGGAACAAATGAAGGATGTACCGGACATGGTACTTACCCAGAGCGTACCGGTTTACATTAAGTCGGTGTATCAGGAGCTGGGAGTAAATACAGACAAGATTCAGATACAATACATCCTGCATACAGGACTGAAAATGTTAGGACTTGC
Source organism: uncultured bacterium (assembly GCA_905216215.1). Lineage (GTDB taxonomy): Bacteria > Bacillota > Clostridia > Lachnospirales > Lachnospiraceae > Allocoprococcus. Next base: position 68,069 of record CAJMSZ010000005.1, read on the forward strand.
GCTTCTTGGAATGGTGGCAAGCATTACAGTAGGGTTCCTTGCAGCCAGAGTGGCAGCCAGTACAGGACGAGATTTACGTTCTAGGGTATTTACTAAGGTAATTGGATTCTCCAATACAGAGTTTGATAAATTCTCAACGGCTTCCCTGATTACACGAAGCACCAATGATATTCAACAAATCCAGACGCTTACAGTCATGCTCCTGCGAATTGTGCTTTACGCACCGGTTCAGGCAATCGGTGGTATTATCAAGGTATTCCACACCAATGTAGATATGATTTGGATTATTGGGCTGGGTGTAGCGTTGGTATTTATGATTGTGATTGTGCTCTTTATCGTGGCAATGCCAAGATTTAAGAGGCTGCAGACACTGGTTGACCGTCTGAATCTGGTTATGCGTGAAATTCTCACAGGACTTCCAGTTATCCGCGCATTCAGCAAGGAGAGACACGAAGAAGAGAGATTTGACAAAGCCAACCGTGATTTGATGAAAACCAATCTGTTTGTAAACCGGGCCATGACATTTATGATGCCGCTTATGATGCTGGTTATGAATGGAATTACGGTATTAATCGTCTGGAGTGGCGCGGCAGGCATTGATAAAGGACAGATGCAGGTGGGTGATATGATGGCATTTATTCAGTATACGATGCAGATTATTATGTCCTTCCTGATGATTTGTATGATTTCGATTATGCTTCCAAGAGCAGCTGTAGCAGCAGAACGTGTGGATGAAATTCTGACAAGTGAGACTGTTATTGATGACCCGGAAGAACCGAAACACTTGCCGGAGAACAGTAAAGGAGAAGTTGAGTTTGAACATGTTTCTTTCCGTTATCCGGGAGCAGAGCATGATGTGTTGCATGATTTGAACTTTGTGGCAAAACCGGGACAGACCACGGCTATCATCGGAAGCACCGGTTGTGGAAAATCCACATTGATCAACCTGATTCCACGTTTCTATGATGTAACAGAGGGAACTATCCGGGTGGATGGTCTGGATGTCCGTGAAATGACCCAGCATGACCTCAGAGATAAAATCGGTTATGTTCCACAGAAGGGTGTGCTGTTCTCAGGAACGATCGCATCCAATATTTTATATGGCAATCCAGATGGGGCAGAAGAGGAAATGAAAGAAGCTGCTTCTATCGCACAGGCAACTGAATTTATTGATGAAAAACCGAAGAAATATGAAAGCACGATTGCGCAGGGCGGAACCAATGTCTCCGGTGGACAGAAGCAGAGACTTTCCATCGCAAGAGCAATTGCAAAGAAACCGGAAATCTTTATTTTTGATGACAGTTTCTCCGCACTGGATTATAAAACCGATGTGGTTCTCCGTACAGCATTAAAAGAAAAAACACAGGATTCTACCGTAATTATCGTGGCACAGCGAATCAGCACAATTTTACATGCAGAACAGATTATTGTACTGGATGAAGGAAAGATTGCCGGAATCGGTACCCATAAAGAATTGTTGAAGTCTTGTGAAGCATATTATCAGATTGCGTCATCCCAGTTATCACAGGAAGAATTAAGACGGAATCTGGAAGCAGATGAAGGAAAGGAGGAATGCTAAATGGCTGGACATAGACATGGTCCTATGAGGGCAGGAGAAAAAGCAAAAGATTTTAAAGGGACAATGAAAAAACTTTGGAATTATATCAGTGAATATAGAATCGGACTTTTCTTTGTCATGGTATTTGCAATCTGCAGTACGGTATTTAGTATAGCCGGACCAAAGATTTTAGGAAAAGCAACCACTGAAATTTTCAGTGGATTAGTTGGGAAAATTTCCGGTGGAAGCGGGATTGATTTTGAAAAATTAGGAAGAATCCTGATTGGACTCCTCTGCCTGTATGTGGCAAGTGCAGTATTCTCCTTTATACAAGGTTATATTATGACGGGAATTTCCCAGAAAATAACCTATCGTATGCGAAAGGATATTTCCGAGAAAATCCATCGTATGCCAATGAATTATTTTGATAAAGTTACTCATGGAGAAGTACTCTCGCGAGTTACCAATGACGTAGACACTTTAAGTCAGAGTCTGAATCAGAGTGCAACCCAGCTTATTACTTCTACAACCACACTGATTGGTGTACTGATTATGATGCTTAGCATAAGTCCGTTGATGACAGTAGTAGCCCTATTGATACTTCCGATTTCTCTGGCATTGATTTCCGTGATAGTGAAACGTTCACAAAAATTCTTCCGCGATCAGCAGAATTATCTGGGACATGTAAATGGACAGGTAGAAGAAGTGTATGGTGGTCATAATATTGTCAAGGCATTTAACAAAGAAGAAGATGTAATTCGCACCTTTAATGAGACAAATGACATTTTATACCAGTCAGCATGGAAATCACAGTTCCTTTCCGGAATGATGATGCCAATCATGCAGTTTGTCGGAAACCTTGGATATGTAGGCGTCTCCATCTTAGGTGGTTACCTTGCAATTAAAGGAAGCATTGAAGTAGGAGATATCCAGTCCTTCATCCAGTATGTACGAAGCTTTACCCAGCCAATCCAGCAGATAGCCCAGGTGGCAAATATGCTTCAGTCAACAGCAGCAGCCTCCGAGCGAGTATTTGAATTTCTGGAAGAAGAGGAAGAAGTACAGATGGTAGAGCATCCGGTCTCTATTGAAGGATTAAAAGGAAATGTATCCTTTGACCATGTAAAATTTGGTTATAATCCGGACCATATTATTATCAAAGACTTTTCGGTAGATGTAAAACAGGGTCAGAAAATCGCCATTGTAGGTCCAACCGGAGCAGGAAAAACCACGATGATAAAACTGCTGATGCGATTCTATGATGTAAATGAAGGCGCAATCCTAGTAGACGGGCATGATATCAAAGACTTCAATCGTGGTGAACTCAGAGAAATGTTCGGAATGGTGCTTCAGGACACTTGGTTATTTAATGGAACCATCGAAGACAACATCAAATATGGCAAATTAAATGCAACCCATGAAGAAGTAGTAGAAGCTGCAAAAGCAGCCTATGTAGACCAGTTCGTGCAGACCCTGCCAAACGGTTACAACATGGTGCTTAACGAAGAAGCAAGCAATGTGTCACAAGGACAAAAACAGCTGCTTACCATCGCAAGAGCCATTCTTGCAGACCCGAAAATCCTGATTCTGGACGAAGCAACCAGCTCCGTAGATACCAGAACTGAAATCCGCATCCAGAAAGCAATGGATAACCTGATGGAAGGAAGAACCAGCTTCATTATTGCTCACAGACTGTCCACCATCCGGGATGCAGACCTCATCCTCGTCATGAAAGACGGTGATATCGTCGAACAAGGAAAACACCAGGAACTCCTCAACCAAAACGGCTTCTACGCAGAACTGTATAATTCACAATTTGAATCAGCTACAAGCTGTGCATAAATAGAAAAACTCCCACCCACACGCAATGTGCTTGCACAATTGCGGTGCGGGTGGGAGTTTTTTTATTTATATATGGCGCCAGCCATCACCCGACGAAGCTTTGCTTTGGCGGGTGGGCACAGCGTAGGCGTAAGTATGGCGCGAGCCGACAGCCATAATGAGCAAAGCGAATTAGGGCTGGGCACAGCGCAGGCGGGAATGAAGCGCGAGCCGACAGCCATAATGAGCAAAGCGAATTAGGGCTGGGCACAGCGCAGGCGGGAATGAAGCGCGAGCCGACAGCCATAATGAGCAAAGCGAA
>CAJMSZ010000006.1 GCA_905216215.1 uncultured bacterium
TACACGACGCTCTTCCGATCTTGGAGAGGTGGAGTTGTGGACAAAGGGGAAGATAAGAAAAATCCTAATACCGACAGATTTGATAGAGAAAAGTAAACCTTATTTCGATAAAACGCCGGAAAACGAATGGTTGTTTCCAAACCGTTATGGACAGCAAATGTCCACACGTGGCGTTGCCGAGGCGGTCCATCGTTTATCTAAGTACGGAATCCGCAAAGAGGTTTTACATCCACATTCTTTCCGACATTTATATGCGATTCAGTTTTTGAAAAATAACGGTAACATAGCGTTGCTTGCAGATTTGATGGGTCATGAAAGCGTTGATACGACGTCTATTTATTTAAGACTTTCAGCCCAAGAGCAGAAAAAACAGTTTGACGCTGCTATGAATTGGTAGGTGAAATATGAAACAGAAAGAAATTGAAATACAGGGATATTTTAAAAGGGCTTGTGATGGGAATGAATACATTTTATATAAGCAAGATGGTGAACTGTTTATCACAAGCGGCGTAAATATCTGGGACGATAAATTTGAACGCATCAAAAAGAGATATCTGCCACAGTTGAACGAGGCTCAGCAAATAGATATAGAAAAAATGGCGAGTCGGCTGAGAGAAAATTATAAGTTTGAAGAAATAACAGTAGAAGTATTAAAAATTTTAACAGGACTTGTTGACAAACCTCTGTTGCTTTGAATGAGCTTTAATGCGTTCTCATAAGCAAGGTCTGTATCGATGAAAGTAACAAAGAAGACGCAGACATAAGCCTCTGTTAAACAGTATTTCATCAATAAATTTTTAAGTCAATATGGAGATGTAACAAATGAACCTAGGGATTGTCATTGGAATTATCATCGGAAAGATCATTTACGAGCTCTATAAGGCAAAAAATGACATCAAAGAAATTGAAAACATGAAAAATGAAAGGATTTGAACTGCAAGGTCGGAAAATACATTTCCAGTTTTAGGGATAATCGAAAAGATAATGCCTAAAGGAAATGAAATAAAAAACTCTCTTTTAACGGAATTGAAATATTTTGGTGAGAATTTGTGAGAATCACTGTATTGTTTTCTGGAAAAAAAGTTTTTTAAAACATCATATATAAATGATGCAATCAAACTAATGATTATGGCAAAAATTGTATCTTTCATATAAGCTTCCTTTCATCATTTGATAGGAAGATTATACCATAACAAAATATATCAAGTAAATAAAGAAAGGCAGGTGAAAGCATGTATGAACGGATTTTAGAAGCACACCGAGCATATTTAGATGAAAAGCAAAGAAAGGAAGCTTTGGAAAAAGAGTTGAAAGAACTTGGCAATGCGATTCTGGAAGAAAGAACCACTGAGAAAACTGATAACTACATTGCTTTGCAGAAAGAAATTGACATGGCAGACAGAGAAGTGAATTATTGGGCGCGTAGAGTAGCCGACAGAATCACAGAATATTACAGAGAGGAGAATTAGCAATGAGAATTTTAACCGAAGTCAGGGGCACACCTTTTGTATCAAAGACAGTTTTAGCAAATCAGATTGGAGTGTCCACAAAGACCGTGGATAACCGTGCAAGAGAGATGAAGAATTCTGGAAGATACCCAGAACCAACCATTATCAAGGATGGAGGACTTGTCCTGATCAATTACCTCGCATTTATTGATTACATCGAAAAACGGGAACGTATCCAGAATGGAATTAAAGTAGAAAGTTTTGACCCGAAAGAAATGGCCAGAGCTATGGGATGGTACTAGGAGGTGAGCATGACAAAAGAACATGAACGAATACTCGCCTGCGACAAACACAGTCAGAAGCGCGAGGCAGAAAGAGTAGATACTGCCTAGGCAGTATTAGGTTGGACAAGCTATAGGAGAATGAGAGAAATGTCAAAAATGAAATTTAGAAAACGCAGGAAGAAAGACATGTACGAAGTCCTCTCGGAGGTGGCAGCAGTCTGCATTGGAATTGGAATCCTGCAATTAGCAGGAGCAGAAGGAACGATAAAGGCAGCAGGAACAGAGCCTATGGTTTATTTGCAGGTAATTTTCGGACTGGCAGAAGTGGTTCTTGGATGTTTAAATTATCGGTTCTTCCGGGGAATGCACATTAAAGCAAGAAGAGAAAACAGAAGAAAAGAGAGAGAAATGGAAAAACGCGCCCGGGAGCGGGAACTCCAAGAGGGCGCGAACACAAAAACTACTTCCATATTATCTCAGACAGGAGGCAATATGTCAATTAAAAAGGGAGAAAATCTGATTAAAATCGTACGTTATTCCAAATTAATTGTATTTCGGGATGGAGTAGAGAGTAATATGCAATGCATGAAAGGGAGCACAGAGGAAGTGAGAGAACGTGCAGAACAGGTTGCAAAAGAAAATGGCTGTGAAGTAGTAGCTATTATATAAAAGAAAAAGCCGACGCATACACGACGTCAGCAATTTCGGGAAGTGATATAAAATCTACAAATTTATTATACTTCCGTGAACCGAAAAAGTCAAGAAAAATGGGGCTTCCATGAGCCCCATGCAGACTTGATAAAGATATTAAGGATAGGGTACGGATAATGAATAAAAAAATAAAATATAAATTCCGGAAAGGACAGATTATCGAGATAGAGGAGTACCACGATGGGAATTATGGCGGTCCCGGAAAGCGGAGGCAAAAACGAAAAAAGCCAACCAAGGAAGAAATGCAGAAAGTGAATGCCTCGAACAAGGCAAAGAGATGCAGGCATCGTTTACTGGAATACTTTTCGGAGGGAGATATATTTGCCACATGGACCTACGAGGTACAGAACAGACCACCGGACATGGAGACTGCAAAAGCAGATTTCAAGAAAGCGATAGACGCGGTCAGAAAGGAATACAAAAAACAGGGAAAGGAACTATTCTGGATACGCAATATTGAATGCGGCACCAAGGGAGCGTGGCATATCCATCTTGTGATTAATGAGATAGGGAACACGGCCAGCATCATTCAAAAGGCATGGACAAAAGGTGGGACGTGGTCCATCCAGATAAAACACTCAAAGTATTACGGAGAGGACTTTGAAAAGCTTGCCAGTTACATGACAAAAGACCATCGGACAGTAGAAGCAAAAAAGGACGGAGAACTAGGAAAACCTAGAATCCGTGAGGCAAGCTACAGCCTCAGCCGGAACATGCCGCTTCCGGAAGGGCAAGCGAAGAAGTTCCGAAGATGGACGGAAGAACCCAAACCAAAGAAAGGGTATCACATTATAAAAATCCATGAAGGAATTAATCCGGTGACAGGATACAAGTACCGGAGATATACCATGATAAGACTGGACAGGAGGCAGGGGAATGGTTGAAGTACATCTGTACATAGAAGTTGATAGCACTGCCGTAAGGGTATCAAATAAATGGTTCGGGTATGTTCTGGAATGCAGTGTCCACGGAGAACCAAAGACAAGAGAAGGGTTTGGAGAGATAGAAGGAACATATCATAAAGCAGTCCTAACCGCAATGGTACACGGAATCGAAAGAATCAATCGGAGCTGCGAGGTGCACATTCACACAGAGAATACCTATATTTTGCAGATGATAGAAAAGAACTTGGAACAGTGGGCGGTGCGCGACTTTATGACAACCAAGGGAAAGCCGGTAGCAAATGAAGAAGAATGGAGAGAACTCTGGAGTCTGTCCCAAAAGCAATTGATTCTGACAGAGCCGGGAAAACACATCTATTCCGGATGGCTGCAGGCAGAAATGGCAAAACGAAAGGAGCAGAAAAGTGGCTAAAAGATTATGGAGCATTTTTACCGATGATATGGACCATTGTATATACACGGGAGAGTATGGAGTGGAAAGACACCACATTTTCTCACATACATCAAACGAAAGAAAAAAATGTGAGAAATACGGATTCGTAGTTCCGCTCAGACCGGATTTACACCCAAATGGTGTACGGAGAGGCAAAGAAGCTGGGAAGGTTGATAAAGACCTAAAAGAACGCTGCAAAGCTTATTATTTACAACACTACGGAACAGAAGAACAGTTCCGACAGGAGTTTTTTTATACGAGTTAAGGGGCAACCTTAACATAGATAGTATATCACACGAAACTAAGAAACAAGATTTCACTGCCTGGGAAACCAGGCGGAGAAAGGAGCGGGAAATGTTTGACAAATTTGGAGAATTTGATTCTTACGAGGAAATCAACGAATTAGCAGATAACCTTTTAAACGAAGGGGATACAAAAAGTATTAGGGAACTTGCAGAGGAAAATGGAATAGGTGAAGAATATGCAGAAGCCTTTCTTCAGGGAGAACTTCCGGTGCTCTGCGACCAATTAACAGCAGCACTTGGAAAAATCGAAGTGGAGGCAGCAGAACTGAAGCCTAAAGAAATCATGGAAGATTGGGTAGAGTACTTACGGTGTCAGTGTATGGAGAATGATATCCTGACAAACCGGGTCAGAAAGAAAGGAAAGTCACTGAAAGGATGCATAGCAGCGCTTCTTAGCTGGTCCTTTAAGAATCAGCAGACGATAGATAAGGATATTATCAAGGCAGCAGGTGTATCGGCAGGCAAGGTTACGCTAGGCATTCCGGGCATGGGTAGAGCAAAGCAGCTTATCGTGGAGTATTATTTGGGAAAGTAGGTGTAGGAATCAATGAAGAAACCAAGTACGGAGGAATTGTTTGCTACCCTGCAAAACATTCCAAAGGATTTTAAAGAAGGCTGTATGGAGTTTGCAGCACCTGCACCGATATTTTACAAAAGACGAGGAAGATACGCAGACTGTAGGTGCGGGAAGTGTAACAAGGTCTATATAACAGAATCACATCCTAAACGTGGTGAAGAAGCAATATGTCCGGTATGTGGCACAAAAGGACGCTACGAATGGATGAGATGTACAAGAGGACAGAGAGAATACTATACAGTAGTGCTGATTCAACGCAGGAAAGATCACAATCTAGTAACAAGACATTTTCGCTGTATCAATGAATACCAACAAGGGGAAATACAACGATTTTGTATTTCGGAAGAAACCAGATACTTTATGGATTTAGGAGATTTTTACAAGTTCAATCGTTACTACCAGGATGTGTGGGGAACGGAGCAAAGAGGAACCACGTATGCAGATTACCTTTATCCGGGATATGAGGAAGAAATTCAAAATTCCAATTTTAAATATTTTAATCAGGAATGCAAAGACGTTTTGGCGGAACTGAAAGCATATTCGAGAAACCCGGCCTTGGAAATGTTTGAAAAGATGGGGTTAAAGAGGCTGAAAAATGAATTGGTGCTTAAAGAAGGTAGAAGCAAATACATAAACCGTAGAGGAAAGACCGCGAAAGCGCAATTAAGGCTAAAAGGGAAAGATAAAATTAATCGGCTGGTGCGTGAAAATGGAGGCCTTAGGATGCTATCCATGCTCCAACTGGAAGAAAAGCAAAAAATAACACTAGATGAAAAACAAACAAAATGGCTTGATGAGCAATTAAACTTTTGGGATGAAGAAAAGAATATTAATTACATTCTACGATTCATGAGTTTTCAAAAAATGTTCAATCGGATGAAAAGATATGCCGAGGAAGATGGGGCAATAAGCGGGTATGAACAGCACGCGGTATTTTCGAGGTATACAGATTATCTAAAGATGCGCGAAGAACTGGGATACGACATGACAAATGAAATCTATTTGAATCCTAGAAATTTAAAAGAAAAACACGATCAGATGGTAAAAGAACGTAATGCGAAGAAAGATACATTTTGGGAAGAAAAGATGAATCAGAAATATGCCAAGATAGCGGAAAATTACAAACGATTACATAAAAAATATTTTTATGAAGATGGAGTATATGTAATCAGACCGGCAAAGGACGCAGCAGAGATTGTAAGGGAAGGAAGAACATTACATCATTGTGTAGGTGGAGAAAATTATCTATCCAAACACAATCAGGGAAAATCATTCATTTTGTTTCTTCGAAAGAAAGATACTCAGGATATTCCGTATTACACGATAGAGATTAGAGATAAAGATATCATTCAGTGGTATGGAGTACGAGACACGAAACAAGATAAAAAAATCATTGATGAATGGCTGAAACAATATGCAGGGCAACTGAGTGAAAGGAAAATGAAGAAAACAGCATAGGAGAAGGAAATGGAATATGAACAGATAACATTAAATGACTGGGTAGAAATGAAAGAGAAGCTAAAAAGAGAGCTTCTTGGAGTAAAGCAAAGCTTTATTCGAATCGGATATGTGCTGAGACAGATGGATGACCAAAAGCTTTACGAACAGGATGGATATAAGAGTATAGCTGAGTTTGCGAAAGCAGAATATGGACTGGAAAGTTCTACGGTTTCCCGATTTATGAGTATAAACAAGGAATACTCTATTGATGGCTATTCGGAACAGTTGCGGCCAGAGTATGCAGAACTCGGCAGAAGCCAACTGGAAGAAATGCTGAAGCTTCCGGAAACGGACAGACAGATGATTCAGCCGGAAACACCAAGAGAGGATATCCGGGAATTGAAACGGTTCAACAAATCCGGACCGGAAACAGGTATAGCGGATGATATCCGGGAACTGGTTGAAATGTTCTTCAAGAGCAACAGGGAAGCACTTAACAGGCTGTATGAATCAGGAATGATGGAAGAAAATCCAAGTCAGAGGATTGAGATTGTAAATCCATCCGGAAACAGAACTTTCAAAAAGGGTCTGTACTTCATGATGATGTACGAGAAGGACATCAAAATCAAGAAGTTTGGTGGAAATCCGGAAACCTTGGACTGGACAGAATTTTTTGAGATTGCAAGAGATATTTTTGACGAGGTGGCAGCAGGAAGTAAGACATGGGAAGCATACTTCGGAGAAGAAATTCCGCAGGAAGAAGAAAAGCCGGAAGTTAAGACCTCGGAATCAGTGCAAAAGAAGCCGGAAACCAAGAAATCCGAGCCAAAGCCGGTCAAAAAGGAAGAAAAGAAAGAAGAACTTCCAAAGAACCCCAAAATTCCGGAGACGGCAGCAGTTCCAGAGCCGGAACAAGAGGAAGAAAAGCCAGTTGCGCCGGCGCAATTTTCTAGGCAAAACCTAGAAAAAAACGAGGTTTTGGAGGATAAAAAAGAAGAGGAAAAATCCGAATCGCAAGAGCTTACAGACGTGCCGTTCGGAACCCGGAAGGATTATTTGGACACACTTACCGAACATGGTATGGCAGATTATATGGCAGCAGAGTACAGACGAAGCAATTTAAAGGCAACCATCCTGGAGTGTGCATCTGAACTGGAAGCGTGGCTGATGCGTGAAGTAGATGATCGTGGAAGGGAAATAGTAGATATATAGGAGAGAAAACATGGAAAACAAAGAAATATTATCAATGCAGGAAGTAGACTTTTCGAAATTGAAAATGCCTGCAATTGCAGTATACAAACGTCCAGAAGATTTTCCGAGAAAATGTGTGGCAAGAGTTTATGACATGGACAAGCCAACAGAGCACATCCTGATTAAGAACACCTTGGCCGAGATAGACAAAGACATCCGGAGATATACAAATTTTACATGTATCCCAAGAGGAAAAGAAGACGCACCAAGCTTAGTATGCGTGTGGATGTAAAGGAGGAAAAGAATGAAGCAAACAGGGAAAGAAAATAAGGTTTACATTTGCCATACTTGTGGACGGGAAATCTACCCGGATGACAATAAAGAATATATCAAAACGAGGCGCGGAACAGAAATGTATTTCCACACAAAATGTTTTAGAAAGAGTATGAGACATGGCTAAAAAAAGAACAGTTTGCGACATTGACCTTTTGGAGAAGCTTGTGGCAGAACAGAAGACGGATAAAGAGATTGCGGAGTTGATGGGAGTCCGCGAACGCTTGATAAGAGCTTGGATTGATAGACACGGACTTACCGGAAGACGTTGGAAAAACCGAAAGCAGGAACAGGAAGGACCAAATGCAGACAGACATTTATGCAGGAAATGCAGATATCGGCACGAAGGAGGTAGAGGATGTGATTACATCCTTATTACCGGAAAAGAACGAGGATGCTTGGCAGAAGAATGCAATATGTACGAAAAAGCATGATTGGAGGATTAGGAGAAAATGGAGTTTACAATTGGAATTTTTACAGGTTTTATCATAGGATTTCTGTTTTGTGCAGCAGTATTAGTAAGAGAAGAAAAGAAATGGATGAGAAGAATCTATAAAAAGGCGTATCAGGATGTCAGAAAGGATATTGAAGAAGAAAATGACAGAGAAAGATTTAATGATTCGGGACTTAAGGGAAGAAAACCGGAAACTGAAAGAACAGCTTGCAGAGAGGGAAGCAAAAGCTAAGTGGATACCTGCAGATAATCCACCTGAAGAAGATAAGCACGTCCTTTTATCATTCGAAAACTATACTGGCTGTGATATTGGAAGATACGAACGGAACAAGGATGGCGGTGGAGCATATTATCCGGGAGATGAGGAAAAATCATATTTAAGTTATGAATTGTTTGTCAATGCCTGGATGCCATTGCCTGAACCATACAGGGAGGACGAATAGATGAATTTAAAAGAATTTGCTCAAATGTTGGATGGAAAAGAGTATGGAAATCCACAGTTTACGAAAGAAGAAATACAGATTGCGAAAGACAATGGATTCGTGATTGTGTATGGAGCAAGCGACGATCTTGTAGAACTTGATGGAGCAATCAGGGATGAAGGGGATTGCTACGGTGGCGGAAAAATATCTGTAAAAGCAGTTCAAGATGGTGGAATCATATATGACTGTTACTACAGAGAGAATGCATTTAGTTTCCTTGCAAAATGGTATGAAGAAAAGGACGAAAACGGAACAGTAATTCCTTGGACATATGACGTAAGTATAAAACATGAGAATTTTATGATTTACGAAGAGGGAGAGCCATATTGCAGAGGCTTTGTATTTGAAGTTGTGAGGACTACTTAATTGACATTGTGAAGCGAGGCGGAAGAGATGGCAAGAAATAGATATCCAGGAACGTGCTATTGCTGTGGCAACTGGGTTCCAACAGGTTTCGGACATTTCGAAAGGCATAACGGTGGTTGGCGAATAAAATGCGTGAAGTGTGCAAGTGGAAGACCGGTAAGCGGAAGCGATAGAGAAGTGAAAAGAGCTATCAGGCTGAGAGATGAGGGATTGAGAAGAAAGCGAGGCTGGAAGAAATGACTGAAAAAGAGTTATGCCTAATGTGCGAAAGTTACTCCGAAGACACAAAATGTGAACAACGTGATAACTGTAAGCTCATGGCAGTACTAAAAGAAAACATGGAACTAAAGAAAAAAGTAAGTCGATTAAAACAACAATTGGATGAATCGGAATTACAACGATCATACATGATAGATCCGAATGCAATTGGTGATAGACACGACATGGGTTGCTGGTAGAGAGGGTGGAATAGATGAAGAATAACAGCATAAAAAAGGTACGTAAGAGAAAAAGGATAATCCTTGTCATGTTGCTTGTAGCAGCTGTGATTGCTGGATGCAAAAACGGAACTAAAACATATGAGCCAGATAAACCCGTCATATCAATCACAAACCCAAAACCTTGCCACACTGGAAGAATCATCGTCTACGAACAAGGAGAAATGGTTTTTGATTATTATGGAGATATAAACCTAATCAATGATGGACGGAACGGAGAAGAGATTGCCATTATCGTTGGAGAAAACAATCAGTGAATGGAGAAATGAATCGCTACACTGTGGAGGAATACATAGAAAGGGTGAGCAGCATAGGCAAAAGAAAAGATCGTGAAGCATACAAGAAAGAAGCCAGTAAGATTAAACACCAGATAGAACTGGAAGAATCAATAAGGGATAAACTGGACCAGAAAGCTTATGAGCGGTTTAAACGAAAGGTTTACACAGTGGGGGGTGAGCCGATTGAAAGTAGAAGAAAACAATGTGAAAAATGAGAATGAAAAAAAGAAAGCTTATTTACGAGAATATCGCAGGCATGGAAGGAGAATCAAACGCATCGAAGCAGAAATTGAAGAAATCCGTAATATGAAAATGTATCCTTCTTCGAACAATGACGGAATGCCGCATGGAAATCTTCAGAGTGATTTGAGCGATTATGCAGCAGTTCTCCAAGAAAGAGAGGAAGAATTGTATTTGGAAGGTGTCAAGCAGGTACAGACGTACAAAGATATTGCGTATCGAATCGATGAACTTGACAATCAGGATGAAAGGGATGTTTTGTTTTATCGATACGTGAAAGGATATGAGTGGTGGCAAGTAGCGAAAGCCATGGATTATAGTGAGAGATGGATTTATGAATTACATGGGAATGCGCTAAAAAAATTAAAGATTTCTTGAAAGAGTGCAGTCCACTGCAGTTTAATACGTGATAATGTAGTATCATCGAAATGGAACGGAAGAAAACATTTCGACACGATGAGACTTCATCGTGAACTCCTTTCTTAATATATTTTTGATAGGGCAGCAGTCATGTGGTAATGAGCTGCCTTTTATAGTTGGTGGAGAGATGACGGATAAAGAAGCAAAAGCGTTCTACAATTCGGCAAGCTGGAAACGGAAACGGCTGGAAGTCTTACAGCGCGACCATTACGAGTGTAGGGATTGCAGGAAGCGATTGGAAGATGCGGTGGCAGCAGGCGAGCAGCTAAAGGCAAAAGATAAGAAGATACGCAGAGCGGAAGAAGTACATCACATACAGGAGCTAAAGGAATATCCGGAGCTTGGATTAGATGATGACAATCTAATCAGTCTATGCGTACCGTGTCACAACCTGAGACATGGAAGAACACCGAGAAAATTTACAAGAAAAAAGAAATTGGTAAGCAAAGAAATGTGGTGACTCCCCCGGGGCAATTCTCAACGATTTTCTTAAACCGAAGAACGGGGATGTAGCCATTACTCTGGAGAAAAAATGAAATCTCGCGTGAAAAGGGCGAGGGTGGCATTTTTGAAAATTTATTATAAGAAGAAATTTTTCGAATCAGGCATAAAAAGCCTGATTTTTTTGCGATAAAACATAGAAAAATGGCATAATTTGAGTAAAAAAGAGGTGGAAGATTGACACAAAAAGATGTAAAAGCTTCACTGGAGAAGCAATTGGAGCTTCGCGGGATGAACGCAGAATTTTACAAAGACATGATTGGTGATTATGTGTATTACTGGTCCTTGAAAAAGAAATTAATTGCTGATATCCGGTCAAAAGGACTGAGGTACGAGACGATTAATGGAAATGGTGTGAAAGTGGAAAAAGCCAATGAATCCGTAGTCAATCTTCAGAAGACCACCGCAACCATGCTGAAAATTCTAGGCGATTTAAAACTAAAAGAGCCAATGCCTGACCGGGAGAATCCAACAGATGGTTATCTGTAAGGAGATTGATGACTATCTCAATTATGCCAAAGCACATCCGAAATGGATAAATAAAAAAAGAAAACTCTTAATTGAAAACATCGTAAAGCCTCTGTTGAAGCAAAATGACGTTTTTTTTGACGAAGAAACCTATAGAAATTGCCTGCAGTATTGTAAGACCAATTTTTATGAATTATTCCCGTTCCAGAAGTTCATCTATGCTTTTGTATTTATGTACAAGGATGATATCCCAGTTTTTCCGAAGTTCTTTATCAAAGAAGGACGTGGAAATGGGAAGGATGGCTTTATTATTCCTCTGGCCAATTTTTTTCAGACCCCTCTGTACGGGGTAAAAAATTATCACGTAGAGCTTGTGGCGAACTCGGAAGATCAGGTAAAAGATACTTTTAAAGTAGCATACGACATGCTCCATGAGAACCCGAAGTTTAAAGGAAAATTCTCGGTAAACAGAGAACTGATTTCGAACTTAGTAACCGGCTCTGAGATGAAATACAACACATCCAATGCAAAAACCAAGGATGGAAAAAGAACCGGATGTTTGATTCTGAATGAGATCCATGCTTATGAGGACTATGACCAGATTAATGTCTTTGAATCATCGTTTGGTAAAGTAAAACACTCCCGTGAATTTATCATTACAACGGATGGATATGTGAGAGATGGTCCCCTGGATGAAATTTCGGCTTTATGTGCGGAAATTTTAGAAACAGGAGAGAATCCACTGGGTTATTTTCCGTTTATCTGTGAAATTGATGATATGAAGGAAGTAGATGACCCGGAAGCATGGCATAAGGCAAATCCATCTATGGAATATATGCCGATTCTTGCTAATCAGATTATGCACGATTACTTGGAAATGCAAAAGATTCCGTCAAAACGTGCGGAGTTTATCACTAAGAGAATGAACCGCCCTGCAAGAAAAGAAGAAGAAACGGTTACAAGCTGGCAGAATGTCTTACGTGCATGTTATGAAGGCTGCACGCAAGAGGAGTTGGAACTGAGAAATCCTAGAAAAACTCCAAATACAAGAGGGAAGCCTGCAGTAATCGGAATTGACTATGCGGATGTGAGAGACTTTGCATCTGCGGGAGTATTAACAAAAGCGGATTCAGGAGAATTTGTATGGCGGCAGCACACATGGATTTGCGCTGACTCACCGTTTTTGGATTCTATAAAATTTCCGCTTCAAAATCAGGGACAGCCGGAATTTGACGATTTCGAAATTGTATCTGGACCGGTTATTGATGTAAATCTGATTGCAGACTGGTGCATGAGACAGATGAGTTCCTACGAGGTAAAGAAGATTGCTATGGATACATACCGGTACACATTGTTCAAGATGGCATTCGAAGAACGTGGCTTAACAATTGAGGACAAGAAGAATTCGTATGGAATTGTCCGTTTAGTCAGAAGGATTACTTCTGCAACCGGAATCATTGCACCATTTATTCAGTCCATGTTCAGCTTGGGAATGATCAATTATGGACCATCGGCGATTATGAGATGGTATACAAACAACACAAGTGTGATTGAAGATAAATTTGGAAATAAGATTTTTGGCAAAATAGAACCAAAGCTTAGAAAAAATGATGGATTTATGGCTTTTGACGTTGCAATGTTCTGCAAAGATGAGTTGGAAGTCGAAGTTGTTTATATTTAACAGGAGAAGAATATGTTTAATTTTTGGTGGAATCGAGATAAAGAGATACAGTCTCTTGCGGAAATTATTGCAATAGATATGGCAAAACTGAATTTGTCAAAACTGGCAGTTGAAAAGGCGGTTTCAATGATTGCGAAAGCGATTGCAAAATCAGATATACTGGTTCAGACGGAAAGCGAGAAAAAAAGAAGCATAGAGTATCGCCTGAACGTAAAACCGAATGACCATGAATGCGGGACTACATTTTGGTCGGAGGTAATAAAAGAATTGCTGACAGTCCAGGAAGCACTTATCATTCCAGTGGGTAATAAGTTTTACCGGGCATCAGCATGGCAGACAACAAATAACATTATGACAGAGCGATTATATAGCAATATCACGCTTATATGCGGCGGGTACAATTATAAAATGTACAAAACATATTACTCGTCAGAAGTTATCCATTTAAAGTATGATAATGCAAAAGTCGGATTGTATCTGAAAAATGTCCTTGGACAGTATGACAAGACGCTGGATGCAGTGAATACAATGATGCGGATGTCTAATATGCCACGTTTTAAGCTAAAACTTGGTACGGGAACCATGACATTTAGAGAAAGACTACAAGATGGAACGGAAAAAGAGCTGACAAGAGACCAGTATATTACAAAATTAAAAACCATGATGAATTCTGATGAACTGACTATTTTCCCGGAATCCGAAAAGATTTCGCTGGAGCATTTGCAAATCAATGCCGCGGTTAAAGCGGAAGAACTGGTTAAAATTGCTTCGCAAATAAACAAAGAAGCAGCCAATGCCTTTGACATTCCGGAAGCAGTGTTTAATGGGAATATTACGGAAAAGTCTGATGCAACAAATGAATTTATCACATATGCAGTAGGCCCGGTTGCGGAAGTGATAAATGACACACTGACAGACTACATAGTGGGAAAGAATGACTATTGTGAAAAAAAGGAACGCGTTTTAGTATGGCTGGCTCGTTTTAAACACATAGATATAGTTGATTCTGCTGTAAATCTGGATAAACTCCGCGGAATCGGATTCAATCTTGATGAACTCCGGGAAATGGTGGGCTATCCATTACTTGATACAGAATTTAGTCAGGAAAGGGCACTGACAAAGAATTATGGAGGGGAGGAAAAGAAAAGCAACGAAGAAAAGTAATTAGGCAGAACTCGGAGCTATCCGTTAAATAGTAATACAAGGAAAGGACAAGGAAAATGGAACAAAGAAACTTAATCTACCGATTCCAGCAGACGGAGAACGTGCATGAAATTTTCATTTTTGATGAAATCAGAAAGACGGGCCCGTTTAACTGGGATACGTGGGAGTATGAAGATTCCGAGACTTCCGCAAAGCATTTCAAAGAGCTTCTGGATGCAATTCCGGAATCTGACGAAATTAAGATTTACTTTAATTCTAACGGTGGAAGTGTAGACCAGGGAACAGCAATCTACAACATGCTTCAGCAGCATGGCGCTTACAAGACTGGAATTGTCATGGGTGGATGCCATTCGATTGCATTTACCATCCTGCAGGCATGCGATAAACGTATCATGGGGCAGGGAACAACCGCTATTATCCATGATATGTGGGAAACGGTGAGTGGGAACGCAACAGACTTAAGAGCAGAAGCGGATAATCTGGACGTTGCAATGGATAGCTGCATTGCTTTATTTATGCAGAGAGCAACTATCTCAGAGGATGAACTTCGGGAAATGATGCATAAGACAACAACGTTGTCACCACAAAAGGCATTGGAGTATGGTCTGATTGATGAAATTGGAGTGACAGCAAAGGAAGAAGACTCTGTAGAGGTAAAATTACAGGAAGTGCTGCGGGAAAACGAACACCTGCAGAAACAGTTAAGAAATCAGACGGAACACCAGAAACAATTAGCTGAATTTTATCAGCTTACTCATAAAAAAGAAGAAAAGAAAGAAAGCACCTCAAATTGGGGTTCTTTTTTTGGTTAGGAGGAAGAAATGAAAATTGAAAACTTAAATCAGGATGTGAAAGAAAAGGTACTGCAGCTTATTAATGATGCAGAACCGGAAAAGAAAGCGGATGCCATCTTCCAGTCCATCGAAATGGTGCAGGAAGCAATGCATGAAGACTTGATTCAGCAGATTGTAGCAGAGTCAGAAAGAGCAAGCCATGATGCGGAATACAAAAAGCAGTTAGGACTTAGAAATCTTTCTCAGGAAGAAAAGAAATTCTATGAAGGATTTGGAGATATCAAGCAGTCTATTACTGCAAAACAGATTGATATTATTCCGACGGAAATCATCGACCGCACTTTGGATGATGTAAGAAAAGCTTCAGACATTTTGAAACTGGTAAACATGGCGCCGGCAAACGTAAAGAAATGGATTGTTGCATCCCATTCAGGAACGGCAGTGTGGGGCGCCCTTACGGATAGTATTAAAGGAGAGCTATCAGCAGAAATTTCAGCACTGAACATTGAATTGCATATGCTTTCTGCTTACTTGGTTATTCCGAAAGCAATCCGTGAATTATCAGTAGAGTTTGTAGACCGCTATTTTATGGCAATTCTCTCGGAAGCCATGCAGGACGGACTTGTAAAAGGGTATCTGGATGGAGACGGAAAGACTGGACCTGTTGGAATTTTCCGCCAGATCGGTGTAACAAACTCAGACGGAACAAACAAAGCAAAAACAGTGTCTACAACAATCACAAAGTTTAGTCCAAAAGGACTTGCGGATGTAAGAAAGACCCTTACTAATGATGGGAAACGTGTAGTGAAAAAGCTGTACTTGATTTGTAATCCGTCAGATGAAGCAGAGTATGTAGACCCGTGTATGTATGGAGAAGCATTGACGGGTGGCTATGTCAACAAGTCCTTTATTGACATTGAAAAGATTGTAGATGCAAACTGTCCGAAAGGGAAAGCAGCATTTACGATTGCCGGATATTACACAATGGGTACAACTGGTGTAAGAGTCTATGAATACGACCAGACAAAAGCAGAGGATAATGCAGATTTGATTGTTACAAACTGCTATGCAAACGGAAGGGCCGTAGATGATAATGTAGCGGTTATCTTCGACGTAACGAAACTGGAAGAATATGTTCTGCCGGTAACGCAGGCTACCATTGTACAGCAGTCCTAGTAAGAGGTAGGAGGTGGGATAGATGAGCAATACAGAACTCGATGTGCTTGTAATGGAAATGCGGGAAGAATTTCAAATCCCGCCTTATTACAACGACGAAAAATTAGAACGTCTTGCAAGAGAAGGAGAAAGAACGGTCGGGGGATTAAACCCCGGCTGTAGCATTACCAAGGATTTGACGTATCGTATGCTATTAAAAAATTATATGCACTACGCATATCACCATAAAGTAAACGAATTTATGGATAATTATGCCGGTGTAATTTTAACATGGCAAATGGAAACGGAGGTAGACGAAAATGGCGATGCCTGAGTATACAGACGGAGTACTGGAACTATACCGAATCGAAGAAGACGAATCCGAGGATTACCCGGTAGAAAAACTCAAAGATACAGAGATGAAAATCTGGTACAGAGAGCTGTCGGTGTTCGACACCACCAGAGCCAAGCTCTCGGCGGATAGCATTGAAGTAACCATGAAGGTAAGTATTCCGCAATACAAAAAAATCAATAGTAAGTGCGTCTGCATAATTGATGGAGAGCAGCACGAAATTTACAACGTAGCACATACAACCACGAGGGATGGATTCAGGGAGTCGGAACTAACATTAAAGACTCCGGCACATGACAGGGAGATTATTAAATGACAAAACAGGAGTTAAATGAATTACTGCATGGAATTGGATGCCCGGTCAATGAAGGAGTATCCAGTCTGAAGAATGAAAAAACTTTTCCGAGAATCGACTGGTGGGAAATTGCATGGGAAGATGAGATGGCATCCGGGGAAGACTATTCGGAGAAAGTTACCCATCAGATAAGCTTCTACGCTGCAAGACCAAGAGACCCGAAACTCTTAGAGCTGCGAAATGTCTTAAGAGAACATGGAGAACATCCGGTGGTTTCCCACGAGTACAACGTGGAAGACCGTATCTGGCACTCTTATTTTGCAGTGGAAACATACGGAGAAAGCTTATGAGCAGGACGTATCAAAATGGAGAAATAACATTTGACGATTCCGGAATGCAGGAATTTGAAAATCTATTGAAAGAATATGCTGCCAAAGTCAATCCAGAGAGTGCACTGGATGCGGTGGAAGCAGGTGCCAGGGAGTTTGTAAATGACCTATTAAAGCTTCCAAAGCCGCAAAGTGTAATCAATAAGCCGGGGTATACGCACATTGTAAAGACCTTTGCACTGGAAAGAGCAAAAGGAGAAGTAAAAGTGGGGTGGGGCAAATACTACGGACCGATGCTGGAACGTGGAACCAAGAAAATGGCAGCGCAGGCGCATTTGAAGCCACTCTTTGAACAGAACAAAGAAAAATATTACAGGAAAATGACAGAAAACATTTTCGGTTAGGAGGAAAAAGATGCCGATTAAAACAAAAAAACCATCCATGAAGCAGACCGTTGGAGCACAGTACATTTGCTTTGCCAATATGTCGGAAGATGAAGAATTTGACGGTACATACGAGGCAGATGTGGAAAAAACAGAAGTTGTAAAACAGGTAAAAGTAACGGAGAACTCCGATGCAAGCGATTCCTACGCTTCCGGAAAAGTCTATGACTCTGATACACCAATCAGCAGCATTGACATTGAGACGGAAGTTATTGCGTTCCCGGATGATACCATTGCTAGATTAAGAGGAGATACAGTGGATAATGGTCTTATTTTGGCTGGAGCCAACAGCACAAGACCGTTTTTTGCATATGGCAAGGTTGTAAAACTTAGAAACGGAAGTTGCAGGTTTGAATGGTATCCAAAGTGCAAGCTCACTGAAAACTCAGATGATATTGCTACTTCGGAGGAAAAATCCAGCGAACAGACAGATACCATCAAGATTAGAGCGTATCCGTTTGACGCAAGAGGAAACATTGTGTGCAAGGTGACAGAGTCTACGATGCCGGAAGGAATGACAGAAGCGAAGTTCTTCGCAAAGCCAATTCTGACAAGCGCAGACCTTACATCAGCAGTAGGAGTGTGATAAATAAATGACTCTTGGGAAAATGATAACATTGACTAATGGAGAAAAAGTAGAGGTAAAGGTAAACTTTCAAACACTCTATTTAATTCGGAAAAATGGACTGGCAAAACTATTGGATGAAAAACAGAAATCGGGTGAAGAGTTGAATGATGATGAGAATATGGAAGCAGCAGCCAAATTGATTCATGTAATTCTTAGATCCAATGGATTCAGAGTGGACGAGGAAGAGGCTATGCAGTTGACTCCAATGGACCCAGAAGAAATCCGAAATATTTTTGATGAATTTGGAAAAAGAGTTAATGAATATAAAAAAAAAGAACAGGCCAGACACTCTTATCCTACGAAGTCGAAGAAGAGGAAATCGAAATAAATTGGGCAGAGTATATGGTATGCGCAAGGAAGATGGGAATGAGCGAAGAAGAATTTTGGAACTCGGATCCAATCTTTTTTAATGAATGTTTAGAAATATTTACAAAGATGAATAATCGGATGGAAAGTAGGGCAGATGGATAATGGATTAAAAACAGTAGGACTTAGTTTTAAGGCAGATGGGTCAGTGGATTTTAAAAAATCACTTACTGAAGTAAATAATGCGGTTAATGAGAATCGCGCTGCGTTTAAACTTGCAAAGTCAGAGTGGGACAAAAGCACTTCGTCTGCAGAAAAATTAAGAGCCACACAGGAATATTTACAAAATCAGACCGAATCATATGCGGCAAAGGTTGAACGGTTAACAGAAATTCTTAAAGCACAAGAAAGCGCTGAGGTAAGAGACGAAGTCGCCATTTCGAAAACACGACAACAGTTAGATAATGCAAAAGCGTCCTTAAACAATTATAAAAGCGGACTCGAGGATGTAAATAAGAAGTTAGAAAGCGGAGCAGCTACACTGGAAGATTACTCTAAAAAAGTAAAAAACTTTAGCGATACTACTGGGAAAATAGGGAGTAGTCTCAACAAGAATGTAACAGCTCCTATAGCTGCTGCATCTGCGGGAATCATGGCGGCATGGGCACAGGTAGATGAAGGAATGGATATCATCGTTGAGAAAACAGGGGCTTCAGGAGATGTCTTGGCTGAAATGGAAAATTCCGCAAGAAATATTGCGAAAAGTATTCCTACAGATTTTGCAACAGCGGGTTCTGCGGTTGGAGAGGTTAATACAAGATTTCATCTTACGGGACAAGCACTGGAAGATTTGTCTGCAAAGTTTGTAAAATTTTCTCAACTAAATGATACAGACGTATCTACATCCATCGATAACACACAAAAAGTAATAGAAGCCTTTAATCTAAGCGCAGAAGATGCGGGAGATTTACTGGATACAATGAACAAAGTGGGACAAGATACGGGGATTTCGATGGATTTCCTCGCGTCCACAATGGTTTCGAATGCGGCATCACTTAAAGAACTTGGTATGTCGGCAGCAGATGCAGCAACGTTTTTAGGTCAATGTGAAGTGTCTGGAGTTGATACATCTGCAGTGATGGCGGGATTAAAGAAAACACTTGTTAATGCTTCGAAGGAAGGAAAGACAATGGGTCAAGCGCTGTCCGAGTTGCAAAATACAATGCTAAACGCAGAAAATTCTGCAGATGCATATAATGCGGCGGTCGATTTATTTGGCTCAAAAGCAGGGCCAGCATTGGCACAGTTCTGCAAAGACGGAAAGCTTAATTTTACAGAACTTGGCAAATCGATACAGGAAAATGCAGGAAATATAGAGGACACATTTAATGCAACGTTAGATCCAGCTGATCAATTTAAGATTACGTTAAACGAACTGAAAGATGCGGGATATGATGTAGGAAATTCATTAGGTCCGGTTTTGGCTGAATGCCTTCAGGTAATTACACCGATTTTAAAAGAACTTATCGGAATGTGGAATTCGTTATCTCCTGGAACTCAGGAAATGATCATAAAATGTGCACTACTTGCCGCAGCGGCAGGGCCAGTAATCAGTGCGATAAGTAAAGTGTCGGGAGGAATATCGACGGTGATTGATGTTGGAGCGAAGATTGCGCCTACTATTTCGAAGGCAGGAGAAGTATTTTCTGGGTTCAATGCAATTCTTGCAGCAAACCCTATTCTTTTAGTAATAGCGGCAGCAGTAGCTTTAATTGCTATTTTTGTGACACTTTACAACAAATGCGAATGGTTTCGGGACGGAGTCAATGATATTTTTGGAGGAATAAAAAAATTTATAAAGGGAGTAATTGATGACGTTAAAGGGTTTATGAATCTCGACTGGAAACTTCCGAAGATTAAGTTACCACATTTTAAAACAAGCGGCGAGTGGTCACTTATGCCACCTAAAGTACCGAGCTTTTCTGTGGATTGGTATGCAAAGGGAGGAATTCTAAACAGTCCAACGCTATTTGGCATGAACGGAAACAATCTGCTTGGCGGTGGTGAAGCCGGAAAAGAGGCAGTTCTTCCGATTGATTTGCTGAAAAGCTATATTCGCGAAGAAAATCAGGCGAATAATGAAGTTCTTGCTTCCGTGCTTGCGGAAGCTATCCAATCATTATCTCTTGTTGCTGAAAACAACATTTACATTGGCGATAAGAAAACGCTTACTGCTTTGACGGAACTGGTTTTGAAAAAAATGTCAGACAAAATGCTGGCAGCGCAGATCGCGAGGGGGATGTAAATGCAGGATATTGAATTCAATGGAATACTTGGTTCAACATTACAGATTTTCGCAAGGGACTTAATCGAAGTCCCTGCAGCAGAACCAAATCTGGAAGAAGTAAAAGTGGCAGGGAGAGATGGAACCCTTTACAGAGCCGATGGAACCTATAAAGCAAAAACAATTCAGGTTGCCTTAAACTATATAGGACCGGAAGAAAGATGGAATGACAGATGGCGGCTGGCAAAGCAGTGGCTATCTGCCAGAAATACCATCCTTAAATTATCTGATGACAGCGCATTTTTCTATAAAATAACTTATGTGTCGGTAGATAGCAACGAACGAACTACAGCAAGGATTGGCAATTTTGCAGCGAAATTTGTTACATTGGATGGTTTGCAATATTTAGTGGATGGACGGATGGAATATCCAAGTAAAGACGTAGAATGGAATCCTTATATAGAATGTCATCCGGTGTACAAAATAGAAGCAGATGGAATGTGTACGCTGAACGTGAACGGAAATGTCATGACTGCAAATGTTGCCGAGAATTTAACCATTGATACAGATAGAATGATTGCCTATCGTTCGGATGGAACTCTAAGCAACACAAAGGTTTCTGGCAATTACGAAGATTTATATCTAAAACCGGGAGAAAATAAGATTGAATTTACTGGCGGAACTTTAGCGGTTGTGCCAAATTGGAGGTGCTTATGATTCAGATTTATAGCCCAGACAATACAGACTATGAACATAATGGAGATATGACACTATTTCCATCATCTGCTATTGTTCATCCTGTTTTAAATGGAACATGGGAAGTTACGATGGAACATCCACTGGATGACGAAGGAAGGTGGAAATATATCGTAGATAATGCGGTTGTAAAAATGCCGTCGTTTAACGGAGAACAGCTTTTTAGAATCACGCATAAAGAAAAAGATGATTCGGGAATCAGTGCAGATATGCAGCCTATCTTCTTGGACGCGGCAGACGATTGTTTCTTGCTGGATGTCAGACCGACGGACAAAACAGGTCAACAAGCCCTCGATCTGATGACTGCCCCAAATCGGAAGTACTCAGCTGTTTCAAACATTTCCAAAGCGTCTACTGCTTATTACCAGAATAAAAATCTAATAGAAGCAATTTGCGGAAATGATGACAATTCATTTCTAAAGAGATGGGGCGGCGAGGTGGTATATGACAACTACAAAGTCATAGTAAACAAAGAAGCTGGAAGTGATAAAGGAGTAGAAATCCTTTATGGAAAAAACATTGCAGAAAATGGCATTTCTGAAGAAGTGGATATGCGAAGCGTAGTAACGCGAATTGTACCGAAGTCATACAACGGATACATGATAGAGGGAGATAAGCCGTGGGTAGACTCTCCTCTGATTGAAAAGTATCCCACAATTAAATACAAAGTACTTACCTTTGAGACAGTCAAGAGGAAAGCGGATGCCAGTGAGGATGATGAGGACAATGGCACAATCATCTGCAACACGCAGGAAGAATTGGAAGAAGCTTTGACGCAAAAATGTATGGAGCAGTACGAAGACGGACTGGACAAGCCGACAGTATCTATTGACGTTGATATGGTAGTGATAGAAGATACTGAAATTTATGCGGACGTGAAAGACCTTGTAAAAGTATCGTTAGGAGATACCGTGCACTGCCGAAATAGTAAGCTTGACATTGTGTCAGTCGCACGAGTAATTGAATTAAAATGGGACTCTGTAAACGATAGAATCTCCGAAGTAACACTCGGAGATTACCGATTTGATTACATATCCAATCAGGCAAATCTTAACAATCGTATCGAAAGTGCAATTCGCTCAGACGGAAGTGTGGTGGGGGCACAGGTGCAAGGGATTCTAGATGCAGCAAGAACACAATTTCATGCTTTGCGGGATGTGGCAAAAAAGCAGGATGTACGCGCCATGTTCTTCGAAGATTTAGATCCTGAATCTCCAACCTTTGGTGCAATGTGCCTGGGAACAATGGGATTTGAGATTGCATCAAAAAGAACTGCAAATGGTACGGATTGGGACTGGACTACATTTGGAACCGGTCAAGGATTTTTTGCTGACTTTATAGTCGCGGGAACAATGCTGGCTGACAGAATAAAAGGTGGAACGCTTACACTTGGAGGCGAAGACAATGGAGCTGGAATAGCAAGCGTTCTGGATGGGGAAGGGAATGAGATTGTCCGGCTGGACAGAAAAGGAGTCTATGCCGCAGGAAGCTACGTTTGCGAACCGACAAGAGGTGGGCTGAACCGCAGAGCAGAAATTAATGCCGGAACAGTGATGTTTTCTGCCAAAGGAGGAAGCAAACCTATTTTTTTGGAGTGGTCTTCAGGAGGTATTGTTGTAAGGTATGGTGGAACATTTGAAGATGTTACAGATTCAAAAACTTTGATGCGAGTTTTTGAAAACGCAGTATACTTCGATACGGATAAAGTAGGACCAGATGGAGATTCCGGGAAAACTGGGAAAGCTGAGTTTTCGGATGGTACATATTTGGAATTCAAGAAAGGATTCCTAGTAGGCGGAAAATCCACAGAAGGAGGAAGCTTCTAATGGCAAGCGCAATAGAGAAAGCAGTACAGTGGGCTGTAAGCATTGCGAATGACAATAGCCACGGATATGACCAGACACATAGGGATGGACCGGATTACGACTGTTCATCTCTTATTTGCTGGGCTTATTACATTGCAGGACTAAATACAAGACCGGGTTACACTCCGGCAACAGGTTCTATGTATAATGTGTTTCTTGCAGCAGGATTTGAAGATGTAACAGCGCAGATTGATTTGGCAAGTGGAAATGGACTTATGCGAGGGGACGTTCTACTGATGCCAGGAAGTCATACAGAAATGTCAATTGGAAATGGAAAGCTTGTGGCCGCTTCACAGAATGAGAATGGCGGAATTACCGGTGGTCGGACCGGAGATCAGACTGGAAAAGAAATATGGATACATGGATATTACAATTATCCGTGGAAATACGTGCTTAGATATCCGGATAGTGTATCTGGTGTAACGCTTGTAAGATGGATACCAGGATAGAAAGGAAGGAAAATGGATTCAATAAAAAGAGATGTGTATGTGCTTAAAGATACATTAAAAATTCCGATTGAAGTAACCAAAGGAACGAATGCAGTTAGATTCGAATTTGCAGTAAGGGACTACGATATTCCAGTAACAGCTATGGCGGTAGCATATGCATATAATCGCAAAATGACAAAACCGAATTCTTTGTTGTGTGATGTATCGAAAAATACGATTACATTTACACCGGAAAGGAATTTTTTCACAGTTGGAACAAACGAACTACAAATACGTGTTATCAGCGACAACAAAAAAATCATTTCGTTCAAAGAAAGAGTGAAGTGTTCAGATTCTATGGATTTTCCGGACGATGAAGAAGAAGGACAGGATACTTTGGTCGAACAGATTCTTACTTTCGTTGGAAAAGAGACTGGAGAAAGAAAAAGAGCAGATGAGGAAGAACAGAAAGCAAGAACAGAAGCGGATGAGACCGAAAAAGAAGAAAGACAAGAAGAAATAAAAACAGAAAGAGAAAGAATAGATGCTCTGGTAGAGTCAAATAAATCTACGAACAAAGAAATAGAATCTGCTAAAGCTGAAATTAAGAGTGCAAAAATACAGACGCAGAAAAATGGAGACGAAATTGCCTTGCTTCAAGGAAGTTTGGAAAGAATTCTGGAAAGCAATAAAGTTTTATGGAGCGGAGGTACAACTCTAAACACCGACCATGTATGCACGTTATCTGAGCCGGTATCTAGTCAACAAAAAGGAATTGTATTAGTGTTCTGTGACTATGAGCCAAAAGGCAATGGTACCGAGGTGTCTACTGCCGGAAACCAAGGGTATTGGGCATGCTTTATACCAAAGCAAGCGGTTATTGATTTCGATGGTAGATTTTTTACCTGCAGCACACAATATTGGAGTGGCGCAAACGCAGTAGCATGTAATGTTTTAAAAGGATTTTATTTATCTAACACAAAAATAACTGGACATTCTTGTAGTGTTACAAATGGCGATGGAGTGTACGGTATAGGCTCTGTTTTACGAAAGGTTTACGGTGTTTAGGAGGTATATAATATGGCGCTTAAAAAGAAAATTACAAAACCAAATGGATTAACTCTGGAATATCACAGAATTGCATCACTTAAGGTTGATACAAACCAGCAGAATTGCATTCTTGTAGAGTCGTATGTGAATGAGGATAGCAGGGAATACGAAAAATCCTATGCTCGTGGAGAAATCGAAAATCCTACGTTTCCATATACAGATGCAGAATACATTTCATTTGATTATGACGAAAACATGAATATCAAAAGTGCATACGAATGGCTGAAACAACAGCCTACCCTTGCAGGAGCGGAGGATGTTTAGGAGGGTATCATGGAAAACAAAATTATTATGGTAAACTTGGATACTGATATGCCGGAAGGGTTTGCAGTCCAGTACGATTACGGTCAGACCCTCCGCATCCAGGGCGGCACTCTC
Organism: uncultured bacterium; assembly: GCA_905216215.1. Classification (GTDB taxonomy): domain Bacteria; phylum Bacillota; class Clostridia; order Lachnospirales; family Lachnospiraceae; genus Allocoprococcus. The sequence goes on from CAJMSZ010000006.1 coordinate 25,299, forward strand.
CCGAAAGCGGTAGAAGTGCTTTTTCGCTGGATGAAACTGGCGGTGAATCAATCACCCGAATTGGGACAACCAAGGATGGTGTGACTGAAGCACCAGTACCGGATAGTATGCTGGAAAACAACGATTGTGAGCAGAATTACAGTTTTTACGCCTATGTCTATGTTCGAGATGACACAAGCGGCAACACGAAGCATAAAATTACAATCCATGTAAAGGCACGCTCCAAGCCGGAAATCCCCGGAGACATCGTAGGTGGTAGAGATTACATTACCGGTGTTAGTATGAAAAAACCGATTGGAAGGAAGATATGGACAATCTCAGAGGGTAAGGAAAAAGTAGAATATAAATTGAAAGGAGAAGTGTGATGGAAATAATAACGGGATACGTTGGAAAACCACATGTGACATCTGAACAGGATAGGGATATAAACATTGGTATATTTGGCGCAGAGTCTTATGTTTTGCAAACGGGTAGGCAACTAAAGGCAGAGGTCTCATCAAACAATGAGATTAAAATTAGGGATGGTGTCTTGATGCATCAAGGATGTGCGGCATCAATTAAAAAAAATACATATGATTCAATTACTATTGCAAATGGTAGCCAGGGTATGAAACGAATTGATCTGATTGTTGCCAGATATCACAAAAAGAAAGAAGAAGGGACAGAGAGTCTCACCTTAGAAGTTATCCAGGGAGTACCGGCAGAATCAAATCCAACTGCACCTAAACATATAACAGGAGATATACAATCGGGGGACATCGTAGCGGATATGCCATTATATCAAATTATCCTAACTGGACTTAATATTACAGAAGTTAAGGCTCTGTTTGATGTGCAGAAATCGCTGAGTGGATTGAGTGATTATGTGGTCGAACAAGGTACTAGTGGAATTTGGACATACCGAAAATGGAAAAGTGGGATATCGGAATGCTGGGCTACTAAAGAAATTACAATTACATCATGGGAAGTTTGGGGGAACTTATATGAAGGTTATCCGAAAATTGACCCAATTAGCTTCCCACCATCTCTTTTTGCAACCAATGATGTTTCATGGCAAGTAACTGCCAATTCATATATGGGTGTAGTTTCCATTGAAAGCGCTTCTCTTATTACAAAAGACAACACTCCTTTAATGTGGGTGCTTAGACCGAATAAAAGTACAGAGACCAGTAAAGTAAGAGTTTCTATGGAAGCGAAAGGCAAGTGGAAGTAAATGGAGATGCAAAACCATGCACTAAGAGAGGAGCAATAATAAATGAAAATTATATTTAATGATGGTCAGGAACTTCAGATTCAGCAGGCGGAAATCCAAAACGATGGAGCTCTTTTGATCAAGACTATTTCCGCCGATGAAATGCAATTGAAAAAAATTTTTTCCGATACAACATCAACAAAAAAAATGATTGTAAGTGAGCGAGGAGCAGATGGCTGCATCTATGAGAGGTATACAAAATTTGATGCCATAGTTAAATACACGGCCGGTATTATTGGCATTGTTATGTATCAGGAAGGAGAAGATCCGGACAGTCAGATGGCAGCGCTGAAAAAGGAAAATGCAGATATGAAAGAGAAGATTGAACAACTGCAGGGATGCATCCTTGAAATGTCTGAGCTGGTATATCAGTAAAGTAATGAGTACCTTATTAATCAATTTAATCATATTATTACAGAATTCAGGAGGAAAAGAAATGATGGCAATGTTATGGGCACAGCAGATTATGTTAGGAAAGAAAACTTATAATCAGGTACCGAGACTTTTAAAAGTAAAGGTAAAAGAAATTCTGGAAGATTCCGGAATGGGAGAACTCGCGGTAGAAAATACAGGAAAATAGAGGTAATTGCAAATGGCAGTAAAAACAGCTCAGTATATATTTAATGGTCAGACATACAATCTGACCTATAATTCGACCTCCGGGAAATGGGAAGCTACGGTGACAGCTCCAAGTAAGTCAAGTTACAATCAGCCGGATCATGTTCTTGGTGGAACAGTAAAGGCTACGGATGCGGCCGGCAATACCACCACGGTAGATCAGAGTCATATTACTCTCGGCGCATCACTTAAACTCCGAGTAAAAGAAAAGACAGCACCGACTATTACGATCACGTCACCGTCGGCAGGAGCGTATATCACAAATACAACTCCGACAATCGAATTCCAGGTAAAAGATACGGATTCAGGGGTTAATGCAGGCACAATCGCAGTCACAGTTGACGGAACAACTGTATCGAACGTAACAAAAACTGCTATTGATGGTGGATATAAGTGCACATGCACATCACCGACATTAAAAGATGGATCACATACGATTTCGGTTAAAGCATCTGACAACGATGGAAATGCAGCTACAGCTAAGACAGCAACATTTACGGTTGATACTGTTCCTCCGACACTGCAGATTACAGCTCCGTCAAACGATCTTGTAACCAATAAGAAGACAGTGACGGTAACTGGTAAAACAGATGATGTAACATCTAAGCCGGTTACAGTAACGGTAAATGGAGCAACAGTAACAGTCGGAACAGACGGAACATTTACGAAAGATGTGACTCTTGTTGAGGGTGCAAATACCATCACGATCGTGGCTAAAGACAAAGCCGGAAAGACTACTACAGTCACACGCCAGGTAACCGTTGATACGTCAGCTCCAGTGATTAAGTCAATCACTCTTACACCAAACCCGGTAGACTGCGGAAAGACATTCATCATCGCAGTTGAGATTACCGACTAGGCGGTGCGCCTATGGTAGTAAAGGTAAGAGGTAAGATAGATGGAAAAGAAGTAATATTCGAAAGAGCAGAAGGGGACCGGTGGAATGTCACGGTCCCTTATGATTTGGACGGAATGTATGTGGTGGAGCTGACGGCAGAAAACGATGCCGGCAATATTGCATACTGCACGAAGATGCTGTTGATCGTTGATCCAGCTACTCTGTGCGTAAGACTTGTTCCGTTTGATTATATGGTGGAAGTTGTTCCGGAAGACTATAAAGTGATGGTTATTCCGGAAGATTATGCTGTAGAGGCAGCTCTGGAGCAGTATCAAGTTATCGTAGAGCCAGATCCGCTCTTTGTAGAGATAATTTATCCGATACATGGAAGGGGGTGTTGTTGTGAACAAAATTAGATTTATCCTGGGCGAAGACAAGCATGTTAAACTACTGGTGCGTAGTCCTAATGATGAGCCATTTACGATTCTGACAGCATCTTATACGCTGGCACGTTACACAGACATCATTGTGCAAGGAGATTGTGATATCAATGATCATTATCTCGATTGCAAGATTGCTCCGGAAGAAAAAGGGACGCACATACTGGAAGTGACTTATACGGTTGCAGATTCGATCAGGAAAGCAAGGATAGAAGTTGAGGTGATCTGATGCTGGAAATCACAAATGTACAGTTAAGCAAAAATAATGTATTAACGGGTGAAAAGTTTAAGATCTTTGTGACTATCGAGGAAAAACTGGACTATCCATTTGACTATCCATTCGACTTCCGACCATCACATTTGAGACAAGGTTCACTGGACTATCCATTTGACTATCCGTTTGAACTATAATTTAAAACGGTTATCTAAAACCAAAGAAAGGAAGATTATTATGATGGAAAAAATCTTAATGTTACTAGCGAAAAACTCGTTTATCAGAATTCTGCTGATTGCTGTCACGTTGGACACGCTACTTGGTGTTCTCCGGGCAATCAAGGAGCATAAATTCAATAGCTGCGTTGGCATTGACGGAGCAATCCGTAAAGCGGCCATGCTGTTTTCAGTGTGCTTATTGATGGCAACAGATGTAATTATGCATATTAATATGTTAGGGATGGTTCCGCATAAATACATACAGATAATCGGTATTCAGAAACTTGGAATTTGTGAGTTTTTCTGTCTGCTATTTATATTATATGAAGCAGTTAGTATCCTGAAGAATATGACATTATGCGGATTACCAGTACCGGTACGTATTAAAAAGTGGGTGCAGAAGTTTTTAGAGGATATGACAGAAGAACTTCCAGAAGAGGCAGTGGAAAAATCAGATTCAGAGGGCGAGTAATCGTCCTCTTTTTGCGCGGGCGCAAGAAAGGAGAAAATATGCAGATTACACAAAGTTATGCGACTCAAAACGAATGTTACAAGTGTGCGAAAAAATTATATATCAAAAAATTAATGGTACATTCGACTGCTTGTCCAGGTGTTATGGCAGCAGCATTTGCAAAAGCTTGGAATGTATTACACCCGAATAACCGGCAGGTATGTGTACATGGATTTATTGATGATACATCTTGCTATCAGCTCTTACCATGGGAAATTCAGGCATGGCATTGTGGCGGCAGTGGAAACCAACAAGCAATCGGAATTGAAATATGCGAGCCCAAACAGTACTCAGATAAAGAATATTTTGAAAAGGCCATTAAAAATGCGATTGAAGTATATGCTTATCTGTGTGAAACCTATGGAGTGGACCCATCGAACATCATCTCTCATGCGGAAGGGTACAAGTTTGGCATTGCATCTAATCATTCAGATGTCGCTCATTGGTGGTGCCATGTAGGATACACGATGGACGATTTTAGAGCAGATGTAAGGGAATGCTTAAACTCAGGTTCAGCCAAAGTATCTTACACAGGAACAAAAGCACCTGGAACCAGTAAGGCAGAGACAGCAGCAGGAGGTGCGGCATCAGGAGATATCGTATATCAAACCTATACAAAAGATAAGGAATGGTTGCCTGATGTTATTAATTTTAATAATGTGAATAGTAATGGATTTGCCGGATGGATTGGACTGCCGATTTATGCGCTTAGAGCCAATATCAAAGGAGCAGCAGAAGTAGTAGGATATCTTGAGTCTCGCTTGCATAGACTTGGAGGCGATTGGTATAACTGGCAGCGTGACAGACAGATGGATGGAAACGGAGAGAACTACGCTGGTGACTGCAAGAATGAATTTGATGGATTGCAGATGCGCATTGTAGGTGTTTCAGGAAAACATGTTCGTTACAGAGTCCATGCCATCGGAATTGGTTGGCTTGAATGGATTACCGACTATGGAGATGGCGATAATGGATATGCCGGAATCTATGGTTGTGCGATTGACGCAGTGCAGATTGAAGCTATATAATGATAAAATCAAAGGCGGAAAAGGGGGATAAAAGGGGATTCTTGAGGGCATGATGTTCTTTTGCATAGAATTTAAAGGCTCTTAAACCCTTGATTTTTCGGCATATTCGAAAAAACGCTTCCTATATTACGTTCCTGTTATCCGCATGATGAGGCTATAAGTATTGAGAAATCAGTGCTTGTAGCCTTTTGTGTTTTCTGAATCAAGAAAAGAAGGACGATAAATGGACAGCAACCGTACGGAAAACGGAAAAGGATTTTTATTGACTTCTCTGTAGTTACCATTTACTATAAAGCTAAGATAATTATTTAACAAGCAAATGATGAGGGAAAGCTTATGTATGCAGATGAGAATGTAATCAAATTGAAACATGAAGTACTTTATGAAGTGGCAAAACTTGCGTTCGCAGGTGAACTGGAGGAAAAAAGGGATCATATTCCTATGAAGATGATTCCGGGACCTCTTCCGCAGTTCCGTTGCTGTATTTATAAGGAACGTGAGATTATTCGTCAGAGAATCCGCCTGGCAGAGGGCAAAGCTCCTGGAGAGCACGACGATGGAAATGTGATTCAGGTAATCAGTTCTGCGTGCGCAGACTGTCCTATTTCCACATATACGGTTACGGAAAATTGTCAGAACTGTCTGGGAAAAGCCTGTATAAGTGCCTGCAAATTTGGTGCTATTGAGCCGGGAAGGCTTCGTTCCCATATAGATGCGGCTAAGTGTAAGGAATGTGGAAGGTGTGCACAGGCCTGTCCATATAACGCGATTGCGTATTTGAAGCGTCCGTGCAAATTCAGTTGTCCGGTCAATGCCATTACTTATGATGAATACGGAATTTCTGTGATTGACAAGGAGAAGTGCATTCGCTGCGGCAAGTGCATTCACAGTTGTCCGTTTGGAGCTATTGGTTCAAAAACATTTATTGTAGATGTCATCCGTGCTCTGCAATCTGGAAAGAGAGTGTATGCAATGGCAGCTCCGGCAACGGAAGGACAGTTTGGCCCCGATATCACGATGGCAAGCTGGAAAAAGGCTATGAAAGAAGTTGGCTTTACTGATTTTTATGATGTTGGGCTTGGCGGAGATATGACAGCTGCTTATGAGGCAGAGGAATGGGCAGAAGCATACGAAAACGGAAAGAAGAAAGTAACTTCGTGCTGTCCTGCATTTGTAAACATGGTTCGTTTACATTACCCGGAACTGGGAGAGATGGTTTCAGAGACAGTATCACCTATGTGTGCGGTGTCCAGAATGATAAAAGCAAAAGACCCGGAAGCAATAACAGTATTTATTGGACCATGTATTGCGAAGAAGTCAGAAGTAGTGGATCAGAAGCTGGAGGGAAATGCCGATTATGTACTTGCATACAGTGAAATTCGTGCTATTATGAAAGCGAAGGGTGTACAAATGGAACCGTGTGAAAATGAGGGGCAGATTGCTTCGGTTTATGGGAAACGCTTTGCAAATTCAGGCGGAGTCACCGGTGCTGTTCTTCAGAGTATGAAGGAATCCGGAAAAGAAAGCGGTGCAAAAGTCTGTCAGGCAAACGGTGCTGCGGAATGCAAGAAAGCCTTGCTCCTTATGAAAGCAGGAAGGCTGCCGGAAGATTTTGTGGAAGGAATGGCCTGTGAGGGTGGCTGTGTAGGCGGACCGAGTCAGTTTGCAGACCCCGTTTCAACGAAAAAGAGCCGGGAAGCACTGCTTGGGCAGGCAGACGACAGAGGAATACATGAGAATCTGTCTTCTTATGACATGGATGGATTTTCTATGTACAGAGAATAAAGAAGAAAAGTCTATTGTAAACCATAAAATAAAAATAGGTTTACAATAGACCCCTTTTGTGGTATAGTTGCTTCAACATTATATATTTGGAGGTATAGAGATGAAAGCAACGACAACAAGAGAAAATACAAGGGATATGGTGTATATTGCCATGTTCGCAGTCCTGATTGCGGTATGTTCCTGGATATCTGTTCCTGCTACCGTGCCATTTACTCTTCAGACTTTTGGGGTATTTGTAACAGTAGGTGTGCTGGGAGGAAAGAGGGGAAGCCTGTCCGTACTAGTGTACTTATTACTTGGAATGATTGGAGTTCCTGTGTTTGCAGGTTTTTCGGGCGGCATAGGCTGTCTTCTGGGAAGTACAGGTGGATATATTATTGGCTTTTTGTTTTCCGCTTTGGTCATGTGGGGGATGGAGATAGCCTTTGGAAAGAGCAGATTTGTTCTGGTATTATCCATGATTCTGGGATTAATGGTATGTTACCTGTTTGGAACCATCTGGTTTATGACTGTTTACGCACGTACAACTGGAGCAATTGGTGTCATGACTGCCCTGGGATGGTGTGTATTCCCTTATATTATTCCAGACGGGATTAAAATCGTTCTGGCAATGATTCTTTGTAAGAAAGTGGCACAAATTATTCATATGGATTGATGATTTGCAGTGATTTGTAGTTTAATGAATTGAGTAGAATTTGGTTGAAAATGACAACAAAGGAAAACGTATTAGAATTATTTGAAAAGAATAAAGGCGTTTATTTTTCGGGAGAAGAGCTGGCTGGAAAGCTCCATGTATCGAGGGCATCGGTGTGGAAGGCAGTTGCCGGTTTGAGAAAAGAAGGATATGCCATTGATGCGGTGACGAATAAAGGTTACTGTCTCTCGGAAAAAGGGGATATTCTTTCTGCCCAGGGAATTTTGAAATATCTGAGTGAAGAATATCAGAAAATGAATATCCGAGTAGCGAAGGAAACAGAGTCTACCAATGTTGTGGTGAGAGAATATGCGGAACAGGGAATGGAAGAGGGCTTTTTATTTATCGCTGATGAGCAGACAAAAGGTCGTGGCCGTTATGGAAGAGCGTTTTTCTCACCTCAGGGGACCGGTGTTTATTTTAGTCTGCTGCTGCGCCCGAAGGGGGTACTTGCCCGGCAGGGAACCGGGATTACGGCTATGGCAGCCGTTGCCATGTGTGAGGCAGTGAAAGAGGTGTCCGGCAGGGCAACCGGAATTAAGTGGGTAAATGACATTTATGTAGATGGCAGGAAAGTCTGTGGGATTCTGACGGAAGCTTCCATGGGGCTGGAAAGCGGAACTCTGGATTATGTAATATTGGGTGTCGGGGTAAATGTATATTCACCAGAGAACGGATTCCCGGAAAGTCTGGCTGATAAGGCAGGAACTGTATTTGATGAGGTCCATGACGATATGAAGAATCGTCTGATTGCATTGTTTTTGGAAAAGTTTTGGGCATATTATCTAAAACAAGGTGATAAAAATTATATTAAAAGATATAGAGAATATAGCCTGGTGACCGGAAAACAGATTCAAGTGTTGGCGGAAAATGGAAATCGGGAAGCTTATGTGCTTGGAATTGACGATGACTGCAGATTGCTGGTAGAATATCAGGATGGAGAAAGAGACGTCCTTTCCTGCGGTGAAATTAGTATTGCGTTTACAAAAAATGCTAATCTTGTCAGTAAACCAGATTAGCAGTCTTCTCCATCTATGAGAAATTCATATGTCACATGAAATACCTGTGCAAATGCTTTGATTTCCAGGTCTGTGACATAGCGTTTATTTGTTTCAATTCTTGTTATGACATTCTTGTCAATGTCATAACCTTCAAGTTGAAGCTTGTAAGCAAGTTCTCTTTGGGAGAGCCCATGTTCTTTACGAAGTGCAATCAGACGTTGGCTTATTAAATTTTTTTCACCGTTTTCTGTTCGTGGTCGTGACATGGCAAGTTTCCTTTCTTAAAATATAGTGTCATTTTGGGTTAAAATATTGAGTTTGTATCATTTTTTGCACTTTTTTATTGATTTTACATGGATTCAACTAGACAATCGGTTGTAAAAGTGAGACAATATTGGCAAAAGGAGAGGCATAATGAGACGAGAGGATATGGAAAGACTGGCATTTTTATATTTATGTGACGAAGAAGACCAAAATATACTACTGGGAAAGTCAAAAATGAAACTGGAGAAATTTTTAAAATTCGAGCATTGGACGCGAAAGCTGGAATTTTGGGAGTATAACAAAAGCTTGTGGGACAGATACAGCAGGGAACTACAATCAGATTTGGAAAAACTGGGTATTTCAGAGATGGAGCGTGCAGAGGAGCAGAAAGCTGTGGAACGGGTGGAGTTTGAGAAGCTGGAAGTGTGGGAAGCAGAATTGGTCTGCAACTTGAAAAAGCAAAATATAGAATTGGTATAAAAGCACCATCTGAACTGTTAAGGCAGGGCAGATGGTGTTTTTCTGTTATTTCTGTGGACATGGATATGAAAATCCCGTATACTTAATCTATTGTGTTTGATGAGGAGAATGAATATGGAACATACAGAAGGAAATTTAACGGTGGGTCCGATAGCGCATGTACTTGCAACGTTATCGCTTCCGATTATTACGGCTGCGTTTTTGTCAACAGCCTATAATATTACAGATATGGCATGGATAGGGAAGCTGGGCGGAAATGCTCTGGCGGGAGTTGGCGTTGGAGGTATGTATTCCTGGCTTTCCCAAGGACTTTCTACACTTGCACGAATGGGAGGACAGGTGCTGGTGGCACAGGAGCTGGGGAAAGGACGGAAAGAGTATGCCAGTGCATACGCAGTAGCATCCATTCAGCTTACGGTGTTGTTTGGTGTCATATTTGGTGCATTTTGCCTGATTTTTACAGACCCGCTGATTGGTTTCTTCGGACTGAAGAATGCAGAGGCACTTCGTGATGCAAAGATTTATATGCAGATTACCTGTGGACTGATTTTGTTTTCTTATCTCGGACAGACGCTTACGGGTTTATATACAGCGCAGGGAGATTCCAAAAGTCCGTTAAAAGCTAATTTTATCGGACTTGTGGCAAATATGATATTGGATCCCCTTTTGATTCTGGGAATCGGACCGGTTCCAAAACTTGGAGCCGCAGGGGCTGCGATTGCAACCGTAGCGGCGCAGATTATAGTAGTTGTGGTGCTGATGATAAAAGGAGATAGTGAAGCTGTCGAGCGACGGGTACTTGGACACAGACGAGCATGGGAGAGACAGGAATCACGTTATATAAGAGGTGTACTTAAAATGGGAGCACCAAGTGCGCTTCAGGGTACGATTTATCCAATGATTTCTATGGTAATCTCCAGAATGGCAGGCAACTTTGGGGATGCTGCGTTTGCAGTTCTGCGCGTCGGTGGGCAGATTGAATCGCTGACCTGGAATATTGCAAATGGATTTGCTTCGGCCATGAATGCCTTTGCTGCACAGAATTATGGCGCAGGAAAGATGAAACGTGTCAAGGAAGGATACCGGATTTCACTGATTATTGTAGCGGTGTGGGCAGGATTCATATCCTTATTATTTATATTTGTTCCAAAGCCTATTTCCAGTGTGTTCTTCCATACAGATGAGGAAATCAGATTATCAGCGCAATACCTGACTGTTATTGGTGTGGGAGAAATATTTATGTGTGTGGAACTGATGTCCGAAGGAGCAATTTCCGGACTTGGTAATACAAAGATATGTAGTGCTATCAGTATTGTTTTTACTGCTATCCGAATTCCGTTAGCTATGGTTTTATCGAGAACTTCTCTTGGCGTAGATGGTTTATGGTGGGCACTTACCATATCAAGTATTATCAAGGGAATCCTGTTTGTTCTTACATTTTATAAAGAATGTCGAAAAAAAGAGAATGGTTTGTTGCTCTAACAACAAACGACCGTATGCTTTTGTGATACAATACGAACATGAAATCCTATGTATTTTTGAGGAGGATGAACCATGAAAAAAAGACTTGTATCATGTATGCTTGTACTTGCTATGGCAGTAAGTATGTTTGCAGGCTGTGGAAAGAAAGATGACACTAAAGCGAAAGACGACACAAAACAGGAAGAAAGCAAGGAAGATGAAGAGCCGGTAGAACTGATTGTATTTGCGGCAGCATCTATGACAGAGACGCTTACACAGCTCGGAGATGATTACATGAAAGAACACAAGAATGTGACAATTCAGTATAACTTCGATTCTTCAGGAACTCTGAAAAAGCAGATTCAGGAAGGAGCTGACTGTGATATCTTTATTTCGGCAGGACAGAAACAGATGAATCAGCTGGATAAAGATGCAAGCGCAGATGTTAATACAGAAGGTCTTGATTTTGTATTGGAAGGAACAAGATTTGATATCCTTGAAAACAAGGTAGCACTCGCTGTTCCGGAAGGGAACCCGGCAGGAATCAATTCTTATGATGACTTAACAGCGAAATTAGCTGACGGAAGCATCAAGATGGCTATGGGTAACTCTGACGTACCAGTTGGACAGTATACACAGAAGATTCTTGCATACTTCGGACTTAACGAAGATGAGCTTGCAGCAGCAGGAGCGATTACATATGGTTCAAATGTAAAAGAAGTAACAACTCAGGTATCAGAAGCTGCTGTAGACTGTGGTATCATTTATGCTACAGACGCGTACTCAGCTAACCTGAAAGTAGTGGATACAGCAACAAAAGATATGTGTGGACAGGTTATCTACCCTGCAGCAGTTATGAAAACTACAAAGAACGAAGAAGCTGCGAAAGCATTCCTTAAATATCTTACAGAAGATACTGCAAATAAAGTATTTGAAGGTGTTGGATTTACTCCGATTGTATAGGAAACGAAGGAGAGGAGTCTGCGAGAGCAGGCTCTTTTTTCCGTATATGGTAAAATAAAGGAAAATTCTAGAAGAGAGGTAAAGTTTATGGATTGGTTTCCATTGATAAACTCACTGCGAATTGCTGCGATTAGTACCGTCATTATATTTTTTATTGGTATTTTCTTTGCTTATTACATTGCAAAGACTCCTCGTGTAATAAAAGGTATATTAGATGTTATTTTAACACTTCCATTGGTACTGCCCCCTACGGTTGTTGGTTATTTGCTGCTTAGAGTATTAGGACCGAAGAGGATTATTGGTGCCTGGGTATTGGAACATTTTGACATGAAGATAACCATGACATGGTGGTCTGCCATTTTTGCAACTGCAGTTGTAATTTTCCCACTGATGTATCGTACAGCCAGAGGGGCTTTCGAGTCATTTGATGAGACACTTGCATATTCTGCTCAGACTCTTGGACTTTCCAATACTTATATTTTTTGGAGAATCCGTATGCCATACTGCAAACAGGGAATTATGGCAGGAACGGTTCTTGCTTTTGCAAGAGCCTTGGGAGAATATGGTGCAACCAGTATGATTGCAGGTTATACACCAGGTAAGACAGCTACGATTTCGACCACGGTATATCAATTGTGGAGAACCAATGATGATGCTATGGCATTTAAGTGGGTTATGGTAAATATGCTGATTTCGTTTGTAGTATTGTTGGCCGTTAATATGCTTGAGAAGAAAAGCTCAGACAAACCAGCACGTAGAAAAGGAGAAATCTAATATGTCAATATATGTAGATATTGAGAAAAAGAAAGGCTCCTTTTTCCTGAAGACCAAATTTGAAGTGGGAAACGAGACACTTGCACTTTTGGGAGCATCTGGATGCGGGAAAAGTATGACACTAAAATGTATTGCCGGAATGGAAAAGCCGGATAAAGGGAAAATTATTGTAGATGGAGTTACCCTTTTCGATTCAGAGAAAAAAATTAATCTGACTCCACAGGAAAGACAGACAGGTTTATTGTTCCAGAACTATGCATTGTTTCCGAATATGACCGTTGTAGAAAATATCGCAGCCGGTGCAAAGCGTGAGAAGGATAGTAAGAAACGAAAAGAAATGACGGCAGCCATGATAGAAAGCTTTGGACTGTCTAAACTTAGACATCATTATCCGTACCAGCTTTCCGGGGGACAGCAGCAGAGAGTTGCGCTTGCACGTATTCTGGTGTCAAATCCGAGAATCCTGCTTCTGGATGAACCTTTTTCTGCTTTGGACAGCCATCTGCGTTTCCAGATGGAAAGAGAAGTAAGAGAAGTCATTCGTGAATTTAATAAGTCAGTTCTTCTGGTTTCCCATGACCGTGATGAAGTGTTCCGCATGTCAGACCGTATTGCCGTTATGCATGACGGAAGAATTGAGGCATTTGGAACGCGCGCAGAAGTATTTGAAAACCCACAAACCTGTGCAGGTGCAAGACTGACAGGATGCAAGAATGTATCTGCGGCAAAGGTAATTGATGAACACCATGTAGAGGCCACGGACTGGGGTATTACAGTAGAAGTAGACCATGTTGTAGAAGGCATGACGGCAGTAGGAATCCGTATGCATGGCATTTGTAGCGGAAACGGAAAAAATATGGTAGAATGTCAGGTAGTAGAAGAGGTTGAAAATCCATTTTCTTACACGATTATGTTGAAACCATGTGGGAAACAGACAGAAAACCCGATAGGCTGGGAAATGAATAAGGATGTGTGGGAAAAGCTTCGTGCGGATAAGCAGATGATTTCTCTTCCTGTGGAATCAATTTTGTGCCTGAAGGAGTGATAAATGCGTATGAGTAAAAGTACAGATTATCTGACCGCGCGTCAGACATTGCTTGATATAGTGAAAACAATTGACAAGGAGCAGATTGCGCTGGAAGATGGAGCGGGAAGAATTCTTGCCATGAATCTGGTGGCTGATGAGAATGTTCCTCCATTTGACCGGTCTGCCTATGATGGGTATGCGTTCCGTTCAGCAGATGTGGCTGAGGCATCGGAAGAACATCCGGTAACTCTGAAAATAATAGAAGAAATTCCGGCCGGTTCGGTAGGAACAAAACAGGTAACTCCCGGAACGGCTGTAAAGATTTTGACAGGTGCACCGGTGCCTTCAGGGGCAGATGTAGTGATTAATTATGAGGCTACCGAATTCACCGATGAGCATGTGACCGTTTTTCGACCGATGAAGCATGATGCCAATATTGTAAAGACTGGTGAGGATGTAGAGAAAGGCCAGATTCTTGCAAGTGCAGGGACTGTAATTGATGTAGGACTTCTTGGAAGTCTTGCATCTCAGGGCATTGTCAGACCGGAGGTGTATAAGAGACCGATGGTTGGAATCATTTCTACGGGAAGTGAAGTGGTGGAAGCGGACCAGAAAGCAGGACCGGGAAAGATTCATAATTCGAACCGATACACATTGGATGTGGCTCTGCGAAAGATTGGCTGTGAGCCGAAATATTTTGGAATTGCAGGAGACCGGAAGGAAGATATTCATAGGCTGCTTGAGCAGGCACTTGAAATCTGCGATGCGATTCTTTTAACTGGTGGAGTATCTGTCGGAGATTATGATGTGACCCCGGATGCAATGGAAATGGCAGGAATAAAGATTCTTGTCCGTGGAGTAAGCATTAAGCCGGGGATGGCTTGTGCTTACGGAGAGAAAAATGGGATAATTATTTGTGGACTTTCTGGGAATCCGGCATCTTGTATTACAAATTTTTATGCAATTGTGTTGCCTGCACTTCAGAAACTTGCAGGGCGGGCAAACCCAATACCGGAAGAAATTGAGATGGAACTTGCAGAAGAATGCCGAAAGAAGAGTCCGGTGACCAGATTTTTAAGAGGAAGGCTGAGCCTTGCCGATGGAACTGTGAAGATGATACCTACAAAGTCACAAGGAAATGTGGTACTCAGCAGTACTATTGGATGTGATGCAATGGCAATTGTTCCGGCAGGACATGGACCAGTTGCAGCAGGAGCCAAGTTGAAAGGATTTTTGCTATGAAAAAGATAAGAGTAGAAGAGGCAGTGGGGATGACTCTTTGTCATGATATTACTGCTATGAGGGATGGATTTAAGGGAGCGGCCTTTAAGAGGGGACATGTCATTACAGAAGAAGACGTCCCAGAGCTTTTGAAGATTGGAAAACAGAGGGTTTATATATGGGAAGAGCATGCAGGAGAGATTCATGAAGAGGATGCGGCCAGACGCATGGCTGCTATGACTCCGGTAACAGGTGCACATTATACAGAACCTTCTGAAGGAAAAGTGCTTCTTATGGCAGACACACGGGGGATGTTCCGTGTGAACAGAGATTTGCTTGAAAAGGTAAATAAAATTGGAGATATTACGATTTCTACACTTCCGGATCACTATCCGGTAGAGGCAGGTGCACGTCTTGCTTCTATGCGAATTGTTCCATTGGTTACAAAAGAAACGCAGATTATAGAAGCGGAGGCACTTTGTTCAGAAGAGAAGCTTCTGGATCTTCGTCCATATCAGGAACGGAAAGCAGGCGTGATTATTACCGGTTCAGAAGTATATTATGGACGTATTAAAGATAAGTTTGAACCGGTAGTCCGCCAGAAATTAAAAGCATATCCGGGTGAAATTGTGGGAGTTACCATTTGTGATGACAATCTGGATATGATTGTGAATGCAGCAAAAGAACATCTGGCAAATGGAGCCGATTTTCTGATTTTTACGGGCGGTATGTCCGTTGACCCGGATGACCTTACCCCAACGGCAGTGAGACAGCTTGGGGCAGAGATTATTACTCACGGTGTTCCGTCGCAGCCGGGAAATATGACCTTGGTTGCGTATTATGGAGATATTCCGATTCTTGGTGTTCCGGGAGCGGCAATCAGCCTTCCTACCACCATTTTTGATGTGCTCCTGCCACAGATTTATGCAGGAGATAAGATTACAAAAGAAGATTTAGTACGATTAGGAGATGGCGGTTTATGCCAGCTTTGTAAGCCTTGCCATTTTCCAAATTGTACGTTCGGGAGGTATTAGAGATGATAGACGAGTATGGAAGAGATATTACGTATCTCCGCCTCTCCGTAACAGAACTTTGCAACCTCCGATGCAGATACTGTATGCCAGAGGATGGAATATGCAAGAAAGCACGGGCGGAGATGCTGACAGAAGATGAGATGGTGGATGCAGTGAAAGCAGCAGCAAGTCTTGGAATCCGTAAGCTTCGTATTACCGGTGGTGAACCACTTGTCAAGCCAAATATCGTATCTATCTGTGAACGCTCCGCAGCAGTTCCGGGAATAGAAGAAGTCTGTCTTACTACGAATGGTTTCATGCTGCCAAAGCTTGGAAAAGATTTGGTAAAAGCCGGGGTGAAGAGAGTTAATTTAAGTCTTGATACACTGAACGCGGAAAAATATGCATATATCACACGTTGGGGGACGCTGGATAAGGCTATGGCAGGACTGGAAAGTGCACTTACAGATGGCTTTGAAAAGGTAAAAATCAATGCAGTGTTAATAGGTGGATTTAATGACGGTGAAATTCGCTCTTTAGCGGAACTTACAAAGCGGTATCCAATCGATGTTCGTTTCATAGAGATGATGCCAATGTATGACAGTGGAGATTTCAGTCAGGATGCTTTTATTCCGTGTCAGAAGGTGCTGGAGTATCTGCCGGAGGCAGTTCCGGTCAAGATGGACCAAGGGGTTGCAAGACTTTACCGTCTGCCGGAGAGTCTGGGAAATATCGGACTGATTAGTCCGGTCAGCGACCATTTCTGCGGAACCTGTAATCGAATCCGAATTACAGCGGATGGCAAAATTAAGCCTTGCCTGCATTCAAGAGATGAAGTGTCTATTAAGGGCATGAATCTGGAAGAAATGACAGAACAGATGCGGCGTTCTATTCTTTCCAAACCAAGATGCCATGCAGAATTTTCATCGGAGCATCGAAGTGATGCCGGAAGAAATATGAATGAAATCGGAGGCTAGTAAATCAATGAAAAATATGGATGACTTTACACATTTTAACGAACAGGGACGTGCCAAGATGGTAGATGTAGGCGACAAAACACCGAGCCACAGAACTGCTGTTGCAGCAGGACGAGTATTGGTAAGTAAAGAGACCTTTGCTTTGATTCAAAGCGGTGGAATGAAAAAGGGTGATGTACTTACAGTAGCTCAGATTGCAGGTGTAATGGGAGCAAAAAAAACACCGGATATTATTCCGATGTGTCATCCGGTAGTGATTGGCGGCATTAATTTATCACTGACACTGGATGAAGAAAGATGCTCGGTTGAAATTCAGGCTACCGTATCCTGCGATGGAAAAACCGGAGTGGAGATGGAAGCACTTACCGCAGTCTCTACGGCAGCACTTACCGTGTATGACATGTGTAAGGCAGTACAAAAAGATATGGTAATTGCAGATATCCGTCTTCTTGATAAAACAGGTGGTGTACATGGTAATTTCCACAGAGAGGAAGAGTAGAAAATGAAGTATTCAGCAGCAGTAATCACAGTCAGTGATAAAGGAGCAAGAGGAGAAAGAAAAGATACCAGTGGTCCGGCACTTTGCAAGATGCTGGGAGAAGCAGACTGGGAAGTAGAATATACTGCTATCGTGCCAGATGACGTAGAAGATATTAAAGCAGAGATTGTAAAATGTGCAGATGAGAAGAAGATTTCACTCATTGTAACAACCGGAGGAACCGGATTTTCACCGCGTGATATTACACCGGAGGCAACTCTTGAAGTTATTGAGCGTGAAACCAGAGGAATCCCGGAGGCAATGCGTGCAGCAAGTATGCAGATTACATCCAGAGGATGTTTATCCAGAGGAGTTGCCGGAATCCGGAAATCCAGTCTGATTGTCAACCTTCCGGGAAGCGAAAAGGCTTCTACAGAGAATCTTGCTTCCGTATTGTCACCAATCCGTCATGGAGTTGATATGCTTTTATCGGCAGGGTCGGCAGACTGTGCAGAAGAAAAGGCAGTGATAAAAGCAGTTTGTATCAGCGAAAAGAAGGGCGAGCAGAAACATCCGGTAGAGGAAGTGGAATTACTTCCAAACCATGGAATTGTAGGTGATGCTCATGCAGGTAACTGGCATCGTCAAGTAAGTCTTCTTGGAACAGAAAGTGTGGCAAAGGTGCAGGAGAAGATTTCTTTTGAACTGTTACCGGGTGCATTTGCAGAAAATATTCTGACAGAGGGCATGTGTCTATATCAGCTTCCTGTGGGAACGAAATTGAAGGTTGGAACGGCTATTTGTGAAGTGACACAGATTGGAAAAGAATGTCATGCAGACTGTGCAATCCGTAAGGCAGCAGGCGACTGTGTAATGCCAAGAGAAGGAATCTTCGTGAAAGTCCTGGAGGCAGGTACGGCCAAAGCAGGAGATATGGTTATAAAGTTAAATCTTGCATAATAGATGTTGGAATGGTATATTGAACTGGACGATATATCAACAAGATGAGATGTGAGAGGTTACGGATGAGAATATTAAGTGTTACAGCCCAGAAGCCTGACAGTACAGGCAGTGGGGTGTATCTTACAGAATTAGTGAAAGGATTTGCAGATATGGGGCATACACAGGCTGTTATTGCAGGTGTGTATGCCGAAGACCAGATCCGGATGCCGGATGGTGTGGAGTGCTATCCGGTTTATTATAACAGTCAGGAATTAAAATTTCCGATTTTGGGCATGTCCGATGAGATGCCCTATGACAGTACCAAATATTCAGACATGACAGATGAGATGATGGAGAGTTTTAAGAACGCATTCCGGAAGCGGATAGAGCGGGCAGTGCAGGAGTTTCGACCTGAAGTAATTCTTTGTCATCATCTTTATTTTCTGACGGCCTATGTCAGAGAGCTCTGCCCGGACCGGATAGTATATGGTTTGTGTCATGGCTCGGATTTGAGACAGATTAAGAAAAATCCATGGCAGAGAGCATATATCTGTGACCGGATTCAGAAGCTGGATGGCGCCCTGGCTTTGCATGAAGAGCAAAAAGCAGAGATTGAAGACTTTTATGGTTGTGAGAAAGAGAAAGTACAGGTTCTTGGTACCGGTTATAACAGTAAAGTGTTTTATAGGAATGATGAGAACAGAGAAGAGAGAGGCAGGCAGGATTCCGAAAAGTTAAGCCTTGTTTTTGCCGGGAAAATCTCAGAGAAAAAGGGTGTCATGAGTCTGATCCGCTCTATGAATTACATACCAGAAGCGAAAGAACGGGTGTTGCTTCAGATAGCAGGTGGACATGGAAACACTGAGGAATATCAGCAGATCAAGGAGTTGGCAGAAGCCTGTCCATGTGAAGTAGAATTTCTTGGAAAATTAAGTCAGCCAGAACTTGCAAAGGTATTTTGCCAGGGAGATGTCTTTGTGCTTCCGTCTTTTTATGAAGGATTGCCTTTGGTACTTATTGAAGCTATGGCATGTGGGATGCGGGCGGTGTGTACAGATTTACCGGGTATTCAGGAATGGCTTGGAAAAAATCTTCCGGCAAATGAGGTTATATATGTAAAACCTCCACGGATGGAAAATGAGGATGAACCGGTACAGGCAGATTTGCCAGAGTTTGAACAGAAGCTTGCTGATGCGATATTACTTGCAAAGAATTGCCGGCCTGTAGAGAAAGAAGCCCTGCGAAATCTATCGTGGGAAGGAGTATGTCAGCGTCTGCTTTATCTTTGGAACAGGTAGTTTTTGTTTATAGATAAAATAAATAAAACAAGGATTTTATTATAAAAATCAATTATGATATATGCAAAAGAATGTGCTAGTATAACTGTGTATTGGCTTGAAACAGTAACAGGAGGGATAGCTCATGTTTATCGATATGCATATGCATGAAATGAGAAATTCCAGTGATAGTTTTCTTTTGCTGGAACAGATGGTAGAATTGGCGAAGGTTCGTGGACTTGGAGCAATCTGTATTACGGACCATGATAATATGAATGGAAAAGAATTTATTGAGGAATATTCGCGCAAAGTTGGATTTCCAATTTTTGTTGGGATTGAGTTTTTCTCGCTTCAGGGTGATATTGTAGCTTTTGGAATCACGGATTATCCAAAAGAAAGAATCCCGGCGCAGGAATTTGTAGATTTGGTACAGAGTCAGGGTGGCATGTGCTTCAGTGCACATCCGTTCCGCAATAATAATCGAGGGCTGGAAGAAAATCTGGATATTGTGACAGGACTGGATGGAATTGAAGTGCTGAATGGAAGTACACTTTTTGAGGCTAATAAGAAAGCGGGGGATTACGCAAAGCGTCTTAAAAAAGCGTGTGTTGGTTCCAGTGACTGTCATGTGCCGGAAAAAGTGGGGCTTTATGCTACCTATTTCCCGGAAGATATTCATTCTGTTCCAGAATTAATTCAGGCAGTGAAAGAGCGGAAAACGAAGCCGGCTTATTATAAGGATGGTGGATATCATATCTGGGATATGGAGACACCTGTTGATGCCCCGTTTCTGATTGAAGATGAAGCCACAGAGCGTGCGAAAATGATGATTGCAAACAGTGAAATGCTTGCAGCCAGAAATAGAAAATAAGAACCTGCGAAGACGAGCAGCAACCACCATATCATCTGTAAAGGTGACTAGAAAGAAGTTGTTGATGCGTTCTTTGCGCGGTTAGCGGTAAAATAATTATTATATGCGTATACAAGGAAACCAGAAAAGTCCTGTTGACTTCTCTGGTTTTTCTATAGCTGTCTTTTCGTCTTACATTTGCTTCCTGACAACCCGGTATTCGTCTCCACAACGGTAATAGGGACACTCAAAATGCCGGTCGGAGAGAAAGCGGCTCATTTCATCTTCGTCCAAATCCCTGTCACAGACATAGCATTCGTAATCTTCATCGTATATATAAAAAGTACAAGAATCACAACAGTTGTTGCCTGCCATTTCAAACCCTCCTTAAATTTAAATTCTATTAGAAAGTGTACAAATTTTTTTTCAGAAAGTCAATGAAAAACATTGACAAAATTCTATATATGTAGTATCCTGCATTTGTGATAAATAGAAATATTTCTATATTTCGATATTATTGAATGAGGAGTGTATTATGGAAATAATAAAATCAGGTTGGGATTTTTTTCAAAATCAGATTCTTGGTATGCACTGGCTGAAGGATTTGATAGGAACTCTGCTTGAAAAGGCAGGGGTAGGAATGGGCCGGTTTCCTGGTGAAGTAATCCAGTTTTTTATTTATGATATTATCAAAATATTTGTCTTGCTGGGTATTTTGATTTTTGTGATATCTTATATCCAAAGTTATTTTCCACCGGAGAGAAGTAAGAAAATTATGGGTCGGTTTCATGGGATATGGGCCAATATCATTGGCGCACTTCTGGGAACTGTGACACCATTTTGTTCCTGCTCTTCTATTCCTATCTTTATGGGATTTACCAGTGCGGGTCTGCCGCTTGGTGTGACGTTTTCGTTTCTGATTTCATCACCTATGGTGGATTTGGGCTCGTTGGTTCTACTGATGAGTGTATTTGGCGGAAAGATTGCATTTGCCTATGTGATTGTCGGGCTGACTGTTGCAGTAGCAGGTGGAACACTAATTGAAAGGCTTCATATGGAAGAACAGGTGGAAGATTTTATCAGACAGGCAGAACATGTGGAAGCAGAGTCACCGGAGCTTAACATGGCAGACCGGATGAATTATGCAAAGGGACAGGTGATTTCAACGGTCAAAAAAGTGGCACCATATATTTTTATCGGAGTGGCAATTGGCGCTGTCATTCATAATCTGATTCCTGAACATATGGTACGCAGCATTTTAGGAGAACGCAAATGGTATGCAGTTCCACTTGCAACCTTAGTGGGTGTTCCCATGTATGCGGATATTTTCGGAACCATACCTGTTGCGGAGAGTCTGCTTGCAAAAGGCGCAGGTCTTGGAACGATTTTAGCATTCATGATGGCGGTGACTACGCTTTCTTTTCCATCTATTGTTATGCTCTCCAAAGCGGTAAAGAAGAAACTTCTGGGAACCTTCGTGGGAATTGTAACCGTAGGGATTATTATTGTAGGGTATTTGTTCAATTTATTCGGAACTGTGTTATTATAAAGATGTCAGGGGGCTAAGGCTTAAAATCACATGAGCTTGCGCATATGTGGGGTACGGCATCTTAGAAAGAAAATTCATATTTGAGGTGAGCAGATGCAGATAGATTATACAAAATATGCAAAAATATTCAAAGTGATGTCTGATCCCAAGCGGTTGAAGATTATCGATATGTTGTCTGAAGGGGAATTATGTGCCTGTAAAATTCTGGAGGAGTTTCATATTACGCAGCCTACATTGTCTCATGATATGAAGCTGATGTGTGATGCCGAGATGGTAAGGGCACGAAAAGAAGGAAAATGGATGCATTATTCTTTGGATATGAATGTGATGAATGACATTTATAAAACGGTTGGACGATTGATGGTCCCGGGTGATTATGCGGGACTGTTAAACTGTAATTGTGATACAGAAAGAGAGGAAGAGGAAAATGAAACAAATTAAACTGTATTTTTTAACTGGTTTTCTGGGCTCCGGTAAAACAACGATTCTTCGCAATTTGCTGGAAAATATGGAAGGGACAAAGGTGGGAGTAATCCAGAATGAACTGGGCAAAATCAGTGTGGATGGAACGGTACTTCAGAATAATGATATTCAGATGATTGAACTGACAAGAGGCTCTATTTTCTGTAGTTGCCTGAGATTGTCTTTTGTAGATGCACTGGTGCAGATGTCGCAGAAAGGTCTGGAGTATGTTTTTGTGGAAAGTTCCGGATTTGGTGATCCTTCCAATGCGGAAGAAATTTTGGAAGCAACCAAGGTGATGGTGGGGGATGCTTATGACTTCAGAGGATGTATCTGCCTGGTGGACTGCTTCAATTTTCTGGATCAGCTTGGTGACACAGAGACAATTGATCGACAGCTCAAGCACTGTAATCTGGCCGTTCTTACAAAGATCGATTTGGTAGATCGGGAAAGAATCGAATTCATTAAGGAGAAAGTACAGGAGATTAATCCAGTCTGTCCGATTACAGAAAGTGCAAACGGTAATATTGACCGTTCATTCTACAATATGGATTTAATGAAGTATAAATGGGCAGAGTGCGA
This sequence comes from uncultured bacterium, assembly GCA_905216215.1. GTDB lineage: Bacteria > Bacillota > Clostridia > Lachnospirales > Lachnospiraceae > Allocoprococcus. The sequence goes on from CAJMSZ010000006.1 coordinate 48,218, forward strand.
GGAGACAACCAACTCTGCAGCTACCAAACCGAAGACATTTTCCATGAATTTTACCGGCGAAGTGGAAAAAGAAAAACTGGAGGCTTTTCTGGAGAAAATCGAACCTGACGTATATCGTGTGAAAGGGTTCTTCAAGGTGAAGGAAGAAGGCTGGGAAAAGATTGATGTGGTTGGCAAAAAGCTGGATTATGCAGCTTATGAGGAACAGCCGCAGTCAGAACTGGTCTTTATTTCCAAGATTGGAATTGCTCTGATTCGGGAACTTGCGAATGCATGGGAGGAGTGTGTAGGTCTACCTATGAAACTGAATAATTAAGAGGATTGGAATAATCAGACTTTTGTAAATGAAATAATAGTGTGGAGGCAGGTTATGAATATTAAAGTGATTGGAAGCGGATGTGAGAACTGTGATAAGACAAACGCAGTTGTGGAAGAATGTGTCAAAGAGCTGGGAATCGATGCTGAGATAGAGCGCGTTGCGGATTTGGTAGAAATTGTAAAACTAGGCGTGATGACAGCACCTTCTGTTATGATTGATGGAAAACTGGTTGTGGCAGGACAGGTCCCTTCTAAGAAACAGATGATGAAAATTTTGAAAAAATAGCATTTTGATAACGGGAGTTTCTTTTTGAAACTCCTTTTTTGGTTCAACAGGAAATTCTGATGGAACTTTCTGTTAAACAAAAAGGCACTACGAGTAGGACTTACAGAAAAACAAATGAAGAGGGCGATGAAGAGTAGTGTGATCACATCGAACGGACCATCTATTGTTATTCTGAGTGGAATGTTGTCATTAGTGATTACGGTTGGCGGACCTATGGCATGGATGAGATTATCGTTGATCGGTTCTGTAATGTTTGAGTCGATTGCAGATGGTATCGGTACTTCTTCCGTTGGTGTTCAGCTTGGTGCTGATGTGTTAACACCGGAAGCACTTACCATGGCAGTATGGGCTATGATTATTGGTTCTATCGGATGGGTACTTTTTGCTACATTCTCAGCAAACCGTATGGAAAAGGTACAGGAAAAGGTAGCGGGAGGAAATCCTGCAAAATTAATGGCAATTGCAACAGCAGCTATCATCGGTGCATTTTCAGCAATGTCAGCACAGCATCTTGTGAAAATGAATAAAAACTCCATTGCATGTGTACTTGGTGCCATGATTATGGGAGTATTGTTAATGGTCAGTGAAAAGAAAAATATCAAATGGTTAAAAGAATGGAATCTTACAATTTCAATTCTGGTCTTACTTGCTATTACCGCATTGATTTAAGGAGGAACGAAAGATGAATGATTATTTTAACAATGAATATATGCCGAAAATGAATCGTATCGGTAAAATCACAGGTTATATCGGAGCGATTTCAATTATTTCGTCCTTTGGTGTATTGTGGTTTGTAGAACCAATTTCCTACTATCCGGTTGTGGGACAAATTGGTACATATATGGCGTTCTTATCAGGTAATATCTCAAACATGCGTGTTCCTTGTGCAAATATGGTTCAGGTATCTGCAGAAGTGGAACCTGGTACATACGAAGGATCTATTATCGCAACAATTGGTGTCTGTCAGGAGCCCACAACACTGAGTGACGTGAAGCAGATAATTCTAAGATGCCGGAAAGCAATGAAAATGGGAAGGATACTCTATCCGGAACAGAATATCTGGTTTTATGATATGCTTGGAATGCTGGCCTGGATTCAGATTCCGGAGCAGGAATTGGCAGGAATGTTGAAAGAGTATCGGGAATTGTTGAAAGAGCCAAAAAATGCAGAGCTACTGAAAACATTGAAGGTATATTTGGAAAACAATATGAATTACAGTGTGACAGCGGAGAAACTGTATTTGAACATTAATACGGTCAGAAAAAGGATTGATAAGGTAAACAGTATTCTGCCTATAGACTGGAATAAGTATGTACAAAGATTGAATATTGAATTGCTGCTGCAATTTTTGAACTTATAATGACAGATAAGAAAAGGAACAAATCTCACAGAAAGAGGAGACTTGTTCCTTTTTTATATGACATGATATAAATGAATCAACATCGATGCATACGGATTCTTCTGTGCTGTGCACTTTCACAATCCTGTCATTATATTTACTCTACCGTAACGGACTTGGCAAGGTTACGTGGTTTATCTACATCAAGACCCTTGGCAACGCTTACATAGTAGCCCATGAGCTGTAATGGAACAATAGCAAGACTGGTTGTAAATAACTGGTTTGTCTTAGGAACATACACAGAGAAGTCTACATTGTCTTCGACACTGTAATTGCCATAGGTTGTAAGTCCCATCAGATAAGCGCCACGGCTCTTTACTTCAATCATATTACTCATGGTTTTTTCATAGAGAGCAGGCTGTGTCAGAACACCGATAACCAATGTTCCATCTTCAATCAGAGAAATGGTGCCGTGCTTTAATTCTCCGGCAGCATAAGCCTCGGAGTGAATATAACTGATTTCTTTCATCTTCAGGCTGCCTTCCAGGCTGATCGCGTAGTCGATTCCACGTCCGATAAAGAAGATGTCCTTTGCATTGGCATACTTGCTGGCAAACCATTGGATACGTTCCTTGTCTTCCAGAATTTTTTCAATCTTGTCCGGAAGAGTTTCTAATTCTGCAAGCAACTCGCCTACTGTTTCTTCGGAAATAGTTCCTTTGGCAAATGCTGTCTGAATAGTAAGTAAATACAGAGCAATTAACTGTGCACTGTAGGCTTTGGTTGTAGCAACAGAAATCTCTGGACCGGCATAAGTGTACATGACGTAATCGCTTTCTCTTGCAATGCTGGAACCAAGTACATTGACAATTCCAAGTACCGGAATATCATGTTCTTTTGCAAGGCGGAGAGCCGCAAGACTGTCTGCAGTTTCACCGGACTGTGAAATAACAATTACCATAGAATTCTTTACAAGAATTGGATTGCGGTAACGGAATTCACTGGCCAGATCAATGTCCACCGGAACTTTGGCAACCTGTTCCAGAATATATTTGGCAACCACACCGGTATGGTAAGCAGAGCCACAGGCAACGATATAAATACGTTCCAGAGAACTTAAGAACTCTGGTGTTAATCCTACTTCCGAAAAGTCAATCTTTCCATCCTTGATGTATGCGCCCAGTGTATCACGGACAGCTTTTGGCTGTTCATGAATCTCTTTTAACATGAAATGTTCATATCCACCTTTTTCTGCAGCTTCCGCATCCCAGTTTACCGTTGACATTTCTTTTGTGATTTCTTCTTTGTCAATGTTATAGAAATGTACTTCCGATTCAGAAAGTTCAGCAATTTCCATATTATCAATGTAATAAACATTTCTTGTACGGTCCAGAATGGCAGGAACATCTGATGCAATAAAAGAAGCAGAATCGCTCTTTCCAATAATCAGAGGACTGTGATTTCTGGCTGCGTATAATTTTCCAGGAATATCCTTGAACATAATGCCAAATGCATATGAGCCACGGATACGGAGCATTGCTCTTGCGATGGCATTAATAGGTGTTCCTTCTTTTTTGTAATAATAATCGATTAATTTTGTTGCTACTTCTGTATCAGTCTGAGAATAGAAGGTATAACCTGATTTCGTAAGTTTTTCCTTTAATTCCTGATAGTTTTCGATAATCCCATTATGCACAAGTACAACAGAGTGGTCTGCTGTAGTATGTGGATGCGCGTTTATCTCAGAAGGTTCACCATGGGTGGCCCAGCGTGTATGTCCGATTCCATAAGTTCCATGAATGGCATTTCCTTCGTCCGTCTTTTCTATAAGAGATTTCAATCGTCCTTTTGCCTTGACGATATCAATCGTATTACTTTCTTTATTAAATACTGCAATACCGGAAGAGTCATATCCACGGTACTCCAGCTTTGTTAATCCTGCAAGCAAAATAGGTGCAGCTTGCTCTTCACCTATATAGCCAACAATTCCACACATATTAAATCTCCTTTCGTGAAAACGAGTTTATGATGTCAGGTTCCATTCATCCTGCCATCATTTTATCATAGTATAACATAGAAAACAGTATACCATAGAAACATAGAGCACGCAAAGAAAATGTTTCGGAACATGAAAAGAATTCGTAAAGAAATTGTAATAAATGAGGACAGAAAATCTATAGAATTGAATGAAAAAATGTTTGACATTGATGACTGTTTGCGGTATACTGTGTAAGTCGAGCGGAAGTGTCGGAATGGCAGACGAGCTAGATTCAGGTTCTAGTGCTCGCAAGGGCGTGTGGGTTCAAGTCCCATCTTCCGCATGTGATAAAAAGAAAGTCTCAGGCTTTTGCCTGAGGCTTTTCTTTTTACAAAGCGAAGCGTTCCTTGAACCCAGGGTTCAATCTACGCTTCGCTTCGGTCGGCGCAGAACAGAGGTCCCCCGGACCTCATGCGCCCCATCTTCCGCGAAAAGCTCCTAAACCTCAGGGTTCAATCTACGCTCCGCTTCGGTCGGTAAGGAGCTGAGTTATTTATTTCAAGAGGTTAATCGTGATTGTCGTTCCGCTTTGTTCTTTGCTTTCTATGTGAAATGTTAATTTGTCTCCGAACATTATCTGAAGCCGTTTGTAGCAGTTGTAAAGTCCAACGTGCTCGTTTCCCGGCTTTTCTTTTAAATGAAATTGATTTGTCAGAGCGTCTAATGATTCTGCATCAATACCAATTCCATCGTCTTGAATAACAATCGTGAAATGTGTAGAATAATCTTTGCAGGATAAAAGCAAATTTCCTCCAGAAGCTTTATTTAACAGTCCATGTTCGATGGAGTTTTCTACAAGTGGCTGAAGTGAGAAAAATGGAATATATTCACTATGCAGGCTTCTATCACAAGCAATTTCATAATGGATCCGGTCACCGAACCGAATGGATTGAATTGCTAAATAATTACGGATGTAGTTCAGTTCTTGTACAAGGGAAACAGAACTTTTGGCATCTGTGAGACTGTAACGCATCATCTGTGCAAAAGAATTCAGCATTTCTTCTGCGGTGTCATATTCTTTCAGTGATAATAGCCGTGACACGGAATTAATGACATTGAAAATAAAGTGGGGTGTCACTTGCTTTTGCAGTGCATCTAATTGTGCCATGTGGAGTTGTTTTTCTAACTGAATTCGTTTGTTTTCTGCTTTTAAAAGTTCCTCGGTTTGTTTCGCCAGTTTTTCTTTTACATTTGTATAAGCAACACTTTGAGTAATATAATTTGTAATTGCAGAAAACGCTGCTGTGGCAGCTTCTATCTGTCGACAGTCCATCTTAATAATTTCTTGGTAATATTTGTTTAATTCCGGGTTTTCAAGCCAGTTTAGCTCTTCACAGGCAGCATCTTTGGGATAGTCATTAGGTTCTGTACAAATAACTTGTCCTGCCGTGATTGCACCAACACACTGATTATTGTAAATAAGGGGAATTTCAATGTTTACCAAGCCTGCATGACAAATATAAACACAGGGTTTGTTCGTTTCTAATGCAATATCAATGGCATGTTTGTTAGATAAGGTGCAATATTGTGCCCCCTTTTGTGTTTCATTGAGCTTGTCACAAAACTTACAAAAGTTTGCACCAGATCCGATGTGACGTCCCTCTGCATCGGTAAAAACAACCCCAAAGCCTGTTGCCAGAGAGAAAGAGTGCTGAATTTCATTTTGAAAAGTTTCAGTAATAATGTCTCTAAAGTTCATCATTTGCTATCCTCCATGAGAGTTAGTTTATTAATTATTGCGATAAGAAACCGGGGACATTCCGGTTTGTTGTTTGAAGACACGGTCAAAATGTGATAAATTAGGAAAACCACAAGAAATAGCAATTTCCTGAATAGAAAGTTTACTGTTTTTTAACAGGTGTTTTGCATTTTCGATTCTCTTAAGTGTGATATAGGTTTTAATGGTAAGTCCAGTTGCCTGATGAAATACTTTGGAAAGATACGGTGAACTAAAATGCGCAATCTGCGCCAATTCTTCCAAAGTGATATTCTTATTGTAGTTTTGGTCAATATAATGAATTACCGGGTCGATTGCATTATTCGATGTTCCGATATTTTCTGGAATAGTAGAATCACCGGACACAATATATTTTTTTCGGTTCTTTGTACATTTCTCTATTGCATCCATAATTTCTTCTTCTTTTGCTGGTTTTAACAGATATGCATCTAGTCCATATTCAAGAGCACGTCTGGCAAATTCAAATTCAGCATAAGCAGTATTTAATAAAATACAGATGTTGGGATATTTTTTCTTTATTAAATTTGCTGAATCCAGTCCATTCATGGAAGGCATATTAATATCCATAATGATAACATCCGGTTTTAATTGCGAGGTAAGCTTTAATACTTCTTCACCGGTAGCAGCTTCACCGACAATTTGATATAGAGCGCGATGTTTCTGGAGTAAATTTTTTAAGTAGCGGCGTTCGATTTGTTCATCATCAGCAATAAGTATTTTTAACATATTCGTTTCTCCTGCAGAATCATTTATTAAATTGCCTACAGATATATTTTACAATTTTTCATTGAAAGTTACAAAATATAAATACTTTATCACAAGAAATGCAAACTTGTTGCTAAAAAATGCAAAGTATGATTAAAAATAATATAAGTTTTGCGACAATTTACAACAATCAAAAGAAATATTTCAAAATAATAAAAATTGTGTTAGCATATGCCTATCAAAAATTCTCGTAAACATAAAGGAGGAACTGAAAATGAGAGTGAATGACAGACACGTATCTTTTTATTATGAAAATGATACCGATATGGGTGAAATTATTATTGATCCTAAGAAAACAGCTTTGTTAGTGATTGACATGCAGCATGTGTTTATTACGAGACCTGCATATGAAAATCCAACAGAAGAACAAAAGAGAGAAGCAGAGAGATGGGAACCATTTTACAGTAAGATTGATGAAGTAGTTGTGCCGAACAATGCAAGGTTGTTAAAAGCATTCCGGGATAAGGGAATGGAAGTATGCTTTGCAAAGATTCAGTGTCAGAAGCGTTGTGGAAGTGATCGTTCTTTAGATCAGAAAGCAACCGGTTATAATGAATTGTTGCTGCCACCGGGAGATCCAAGTGCGGAAATTGTTCCTAAACTTGCACCATTGGAGGATGAAATTGTGGTAACGAAGACCACAGACAGTGCGCTTACAGGTACTGCACTTCGGTTATGGCTTCATAATATGGGAATAGATACGGTGGTTTGTACAGGTGTATTGACAGACCAGTGTGTATCAGGAACGGTAAGAAGTCTTGCTGACGAGAGCTTTAAAGTATGGCTGATTGAAGATGCCTGCATGGCATCTACCCAGAAAATTCAGGATAATGAGTTAGAGATTTTAAATAATATTTATTGTCATGTAATTAACACGGATGAACTGCTGGAGGCAATGAAATAGAGGAGGGAAAAACTATGGCAGAGCAGAAATTAAAGAGAAATCTTAGTTTTGTATCTATGATAGCACTGGCATCAGGGGCCGTTATAGGAGGATGGCTTGCAGAAGCACCTTATTGGTTTTCTGTAACCGGAACCGGAGCAGCATTTATTTTTCCTATTCTGTCAATTTTGTTGATACCAGTGGGACTTACGTTCGCAGAATTGACAGCGATGCTTCCATTTGCCTCCTCGGTTGATATCTGGACAACAAGTGCATTTGGACACAAAGCAGGATTTGCTACACAATGGATGATGTTTCTGGTGCAGGTGGTAGAACCACCGATGATGGCATTTATTTTTATAACAGCCTTTAACTACTTTATTCCGATACCAAGTGTTGCGCAGCCTTGGATTGCAATTGGAATTGTAGTACTTTGGTATATTATGTCAAATTTCAATGTAGGAGTTACGGGTATTCTTGCTAATGTATTCTTTTTTGCAATGATTATTATGTCACTGATTGTCAGTGGTTCTTTATTCTTCAGTGGACATTGGTCAGCTGCGAATCTGACAGTAAATGGAGGATTGTTCCCACAAGGATTCCGTGGAATCTTTATAGCGATGGCAGTATTTTCACTGAAGTTTATCGGATTTGAAATGACTCCTACTATGATTGAGGAAACGAACTTCCCGGTATCTAAGATGTGGAAGGTTATTCTTTCAGCTTTGTTTGTACCAGCTGTTTTGTATTTTGTAGTAGTAATGGCGATTGGTGGTATGGGTTCCTGGGATATGATCGCAACAATGAATATGCCGGAACCAGAATTTGTGTCTATGTATTCCTTACCTAAAATCATAGGAATGTTGGCGATTATAGCGGGCATCCTGCACGCGACGACAACTTTAATGGGATTTTGGACTTCATCAGCGAGGGTTCTTTATGGAGCAGCACAGTTAAATCAGCTTCCGAAAGTTTTTGCAAAGTTAAATAAGAAAGGACAGCCGGTAGTTGCGAATTCCGTTGTTTTGGCATTTACGATTTTCTTCTGTTTGTTCAGCGGAGATAACTGGGTTCAGTATATTTATGCCGTTTCAAGTATTGCAGCAGGTCTGGTTTACTTCGTTTGCTGTCTGGATGCACTGGTACTCAGAAAGAAACATCCTGAGTGGAAACGTCCGTATAAAGTACCAGGTGGAAGCATTATGTTTGTTCTTGGCATGCTCATATCTATATGGGTTATAATCGGCTCTTGTCTGGAACTTGGAGCAGGCGGGTATGTATCACTTGTTATTTATTGCCTGCTTGGTGTGGTAATGTATATGGTTATGGCACAGTACAGAAAGAAAGATCCGAAAGCACATGCGCTTATTACATTAACACCGGAAGATGTAGATAAAGATTTCTAATAAATATATGAAATAGGTAGTAATTAAGGAGATGACGTAAAGTTGTCTCCTTAATAGCGTGTGGAACATATTTTGCATGTTGACTATCGTAATGGTTTGGTGCATTATAAAATAAAAACAGGCAGGAGATCATGTTGTTATGGAATTTCAGAATTTATTAGAAGATAGGAAAAGTATGCGTGGTTATGATGGTACGAAGCGGGTTACGAGAGAACAGCTTGATACGATTATTTCTTCTGCTATTTTAGCACCATCGTGGAAAAATCAGCAGACATCGAGATATTACTGTATTATTTCTGATGAGAAGATAAAGGAATTCAGTGAAAAGTGTCTTCCTGAGTTTAACCAGAAGAACTCCGGTGGGGCAGCTCTTGTAGTTACAACATTTGTGAAAGATATAGTCGGATTTAATGTAAATACCGGAGAGGCCATGAATGACTGTGGTAACGGATGGGGATATTATGATCTTGGCCTGCATAATGAGAATTTTATTTTGAAAGCGAAAGAGCTTGGATTGGATACTTTGATTATGGGAATTAGAGACGAGAAGGCAATTCGTGAATTTCTTGATATTCCAGAGGCAGAGCAGATTGTAGCGGTAATTGCCGTGGGATATGGCAACAAGGATATGGCAAGGCCACAAAGAAAAACAGTGGAAGAGATTGCAAAATTTATTTAAAATGAATCAATAGATATCGGAGAAAACAAAATGAAAAAAACATTAATCGTGGTTGACATGCAGAATGATTTTATTGATGGCTCTCTTGGAACGAGGGAAGCGCAGGCAATTGTTCCAAATGTCCGAAAGAAAATTCAGGAATATAAAGAACGTGGTGACCGGATTATTTTTACAAGGGATACACATCAAACGGATTATCTGAGTACTCCGGAAGGAAAGAAGCTTCCGGTGGAACATTGCATTCAGGGAACAGATGGATGGCAGATTGCAGATGGATTGTATGTAGAGGGCTGTCGGTGTATTGACAAGCCTACTTTTGGATGGACATACTGGAAGGAAGAAGAACTGGATGGCGACATTGAGATGGTCGGTCTTTGTACGGACATTTGTGTGGTATCCAATGCCCTGATTCTGAAGGCAACTTATCCAGAATCGAACATTATGGTGGATGCAAGTTGCTGTGCAGGGGTGACACCGGAGACTCACAAGGCGGCACTGGAAACAATGAAAATGTGTCAGATTGATGTGAGAGAAGGTAATTAGAATTGTGATTTATGTGTAAAGAATTGTCCAGCTCAGGCATTACAGGGCACGTTATGGGAAGCAGGACTTGTGTGGGAAATGCTTTGCGGTTTGTGCATATACACAAAAGTATTTGAAGTCGCGGAGGAGTATGTGATGAAGATTGTGGTAGCCATTGATTCTCTCAAAGGTAGTCTTAGTTCGCTTGAGGCCGGGGAGGCAATGAAAGATGGAATCCTAAAAGCAATGGCAGATGCGGAAGTGTGGGTCAGCCCCCTGGCAGATGGAGGCGAGGGTACGGTAGAGGCTTTGACCCTTGGAATGCAGGGACGACTGGAGACAATTTCCGTCACCGGACCTTTAGGTAAACTTGTAGAAGCGTCCTATGGGATTGTAAGGGAAAAACATCTGGCTGTTCTTGAGATGTCTGCAGCAGCAGGGATTACACTTGTGGAGGAAAAAGACAGAAATCCACTATATACAACGACATATGGTGTAGGGGAAATGATAAAAGATGCCATTCAAAAAGGCTGCAGAGATTTTATTATTGGGATAGGTGGCAGTGTGACCAATGATGGCGGAAGTGGGATGCTTCAGGCACTGGGATTCGGTTTGTCGGATAAGAATGGCGCACCAATTGCATTTGGTGCGAAAGGACTGAAGGATATTGCCAGAATTACCGATGAAAATGTTCTTCCGGAGCTTCGTGAATGCTCCTTTCGTATTGCGTGTGATGTGACGAATCCCCTGTGTGGTGAGCAGGGGTGTAGTGCGGTGTACGGACCGCAAAAGGGTGCAACCCAGGAAATGATTACTGAGATGGATGGATGGCTTGCACATTTTGCAGAAGTGGCGCAGGAAACCTTTGAAAATGCTGATGCGAATCAGCCGGGAACCGGAGCAGCAGGAGGACTTGGTTTTGCTTTTTTATCCTTTTTAAATGCCAGTCTTCAGTCAGGGATTACCATTGTACTGGAAGAAACCAGGCTGGAAGAGTATATAAGGCAGGCAGATTTGGTTGTGACCGGAGAAGGAAGATTAGATAGTCAGACTGTGATGGGAAAAGCACCTGCGGGAGTAGCAGCACTTGCGCAGAAGCATGGAAAAAAAGTGATTGCTTTTTCCGGTTGTGTCACGGAAGATGCGGCTGTATGTAATGAACATGGAATTGGAGCGTTTTTCCCTATTTTGAGAACGGTGGTCCCGCTCGCTGAAGCCATGAGTGCAGAGGTAGCACGGAGAAATATGACAGCTACAGCAGAGCAGGTTTTCCGATTGATTAAAATGTTTCAGAATTAGAATTTTAAATATGAATTTGTTCCATCACTTTTCCGATTGGTTCATGGATGACCAGGTCAGCCATGGAATCACGGGAAGTGGAATCCATGTTGATTACAACCAGATATTTTCCATGGAAGTAGTCAATAAAGCTGGCGGCAGGGTAGACCACCAGTGAGGTTCCGCCAATGATGAGCATATCGGCTTCAATGATTGCCTGAATACTTTGTTGAATAACATTGCTATCCAGGCTTTCTTCATAGAGAACCACATCCGGACGTATCACTCCGCCACAGTCACAGTGAGGGACACCGTCAGCGTGTTTTACATCGTATGCACTGTAAGTTTTGTGACATTTCATACAATAGTTTCGATGTATACTTCCATGGAGTTCCAGAACATTTTTACTGCCGGCAGCCTGATGAAGTCCATCGATGTTCTGGGTTACGATGGCAGACAACTTACCCGCTTTTTCCAGTTCTGCCAGTTTCAGATGTGCAGGGTTTGGCTTTGCATCCAGATACATCATTTTCTCTTTATAAAAATCGTAAAATACCTCCGGGTACCGCATGAAAAATGTATGACTCACAACCTGTTCCGGGGAATATTTATATTGCTGGTGGTAGAGCCCGTCAGCACTGCGGAAATCAGGAATATTGCTTTCGGTAGAAACCCCTGCCCCACCAAAGAAAACAATGTGGTTGCAGGCGTTTACCATTTTATTTAATTTTTCTATTTTTTCGATCATATCATCATCTCCATCATTGTTATAATATCTACTTAATTGATAGCACAGATAGCTCTGATAAATCAATAGGAAATCACTTATTTCCGTGGGAAAACTGGAAATATCTGAATAGATATGATACAATCCCAGAGAAGAGTACGGATTAGAAATTCAGAAATGACCGGTGCTATTAACAGAAGGGATTATAGAGAGATGAAAAAATTAAATATCAGGCATTTGTTTTTGATTTTACTGGGCAACACATTGTATGCACTGAGTGTTGTCATGTTTATTCTGCCAAATGGACTTTTGACAGGCGGTACAACCGGTATGGGTATCACCATTGACCATTATTTTGGCTTACCGATTGAATATTTTGTATTTGTATTTAATGGGCTTATGTTTTTAGTGGGGGCATTGGTGCTTGGAATGAAGTTTGCACTTACTACACTTGTCAGCAGTTTTTATTATCCAATTATCCTGGGGGTGTTCAAAGGGATTCCGGCACTTTCGCATGTGACAGAGGATAAGATGTTGGCAACAGTGTGTGGAGGTTTCCTGATTGGAGCGGGAATCGGGATTGTCATTCGTGCAGGAGCCTCTACAGGTGGTATGGATATTCCTCCGCTTGTTTTAAATAAGAAGTTTGGGATTCCGGTATCGGCATCCTTGTATGTGTTTGATTTCGCAATTCTGATTATGCAGATGTTATTCTCGGATAAAGAAGAATGTATCTACGGAATTTTACTGGTTGTAATCTACACATTTATTCTGGATAAAACCTTACTGCTTGGTACGAAGAAGATGGAAGTAAAGATTGTATCCGACTACTATGATGAAATTACCAAGATGATTCTGGAAAAGGTTGACAGAGGTGTGACCTTACTGCATGCAGAAACCGGGTATCTGAAGAAAGAACAGAAAATGGTTATGACTATTGTTTCTAACCGTGAGCTGATGGTGCTGAAACAGATGGTACAGGAAATTGACCCGAGTGCATTTATTATTATTGGTCATGTCAATGAAGTAAAGGGACGGGGATTCTCATTAGAAAGAGAATATAAGAATTAAAGGTCATATAAAGTTGTAAAACTATGAGAAACACGCTTCGCAAGTTTCTCAAGTTATCGCGGCAGTCGCCAAGGTCTCGTGCAAGCACGGACTTTGGCTCGTTGCTCGCGTAAATAAAATCCACAGTTAATACCTGGCGAGAGGTGTGGCTGTGGATTTTAACATCTAAACTAGAATTCACGTGTAGAGAAATTACTTGCAACATCCTCCACAGAGTGTACATGCGGTTGGTGTTCCGGCATTTCCGCCCATAGCAGTTTCCCGGAGTTCAAAAGGAATACTCTTTCCGACACGGTACATGGCTTCTGCCATTTCATCAAATGGAATCGGATGGGTAACTCCGGCAAGGGCAAGCTGCGCACAGGTAATGGCATTGGCAGCACCGATAGAGTTACGACTCTGACAAGGCGCTTCCACCAGACCTGCAATGGGGTCGCAGACCATGCCAAGTAAGTTAGAAAGTGCAATGCTTGCAGCGTGAAGGGACATTTCCGGTGTTCCGCCCATGACTTCCACGACTGCGCTGGCAGCCATGGCAGATGCGGCTCCCACTTCTGCCTGACAGCCGGCTTCGGCACCGGATACAGAAGCATTTCGCATCAAAATGTATCCAATCGCAGAGGCATGTACAATGGCAGAACAGATGGCTTCATCGCTTAGATTACGGTCTTCCTGAAGGGCAAGAAGTACACCCGGAAGGACTCCGGCTGAGCCGGCGGTAGGAGCAGCAACGATGAGTCCCATTGTGGCATTTACCTCCAACACAGCCATGCTATATGAGATTGCTCTGCTTAGGAAAGAGCCACATAAATTATTATCCGTCTGGCTGAATTCATAAGTCTTTTTCGCTTCACCTCCAATGAGTCCGCCAATGGAACGTGTTGGAGTCTCAAGGGGAGTGTGTGCAGCGTTTTTCATAATTGTAAGAATCTCTTTCAGACGGGCATCAATCTGTTCGTTCGTCATGGAACCACAAGTGATTTCGCGCTGTCTCATAACATCAGAGATGAGAAGGTTGTGCTCACGACATAAATCCAATAATTCTTTTCCGTTTCTAAAATCCACTCTCATCACCTCCTACATCTGAATGAGCATAAGCTCATGGACATTTTCATTTTCACGAATCTTATCCAGAATTTTTTCCGGGATTATTTCATCCGATTCAACAACGGTAAATGCGGTTGCGCCCTTGTCTTCGCGGAAGAGACGCATAAAAGCAATATTAACGCCACAGTCGCTGAGACACTGGGTAATATGTGCGATTACACCCGGTGTGTCAAGCTGTTTTACAATCAATGTGCAATACTCACCGGTAAATTCCACATCAATATCATTGATACGGACAATTTTAATCTTGCCGCCTCCGATGGACTCGCCACGAACCATCATCTGATAACCATTTATACCGGTCATATAAATGTCGGCTGTATTTGGATGGTCAGTGATGGTATCTTCGTCAACGATATATTCATATTCCACTCCAAAGTCTTTTGCAAGGTCAAAGGCATCACGGATACGGGCATCATCCGTTGCAAAACCAAGAATGCCGCCAAGAAGAGCACGGTCAGTTCCATGTCCGTGATAAGTTTTGGCAAAGGAGCCATACAATGTAAAGCTTACTTTACAAATGGGTTCGGGAAACATCTTGCGTGCGACAAGTGCCATGGAAACAGCACCGGCGGTATGAGAGCTGGAAGGGCCGATCATGTTCGGCCCGATAACATCAAAGATACTTAAGAAATTCATAGCCATTTCCTCCAGTTGTTTTATAGCATTACTTTATCATTTTTTCGGAAATTCAACAACCGATTTTTATGACAGTTTAGCGGTATTTTGTTTCGATTTTCATGTATACCAGGATAAGTCCGATTACTAGAAAAATGGACAGTATGGATACAAATAAAAAGTATGGTGAATTCTGTTCCAAAAATAATAGTGGCACACCCAAAAGTTCCAGAAGCACTGAAAATACAAACCATAAATTCGAAACAGCATGGTTATAGCCTTTTACATCTCTGACAGAGGGCGCTTTGGAAAAAGTATAAAATCCAACGGCTTCCTTTGCCTTGCGGCAGCTTATTCCTATGATCAGGAAAATAAGTGAAACGATGGTCCAGATAATAAATCCGAGTATCATAAAGTATCTTCCTTTCTGTATTTGTTCAAAACTTTCTTGTAGATTCGATACACGATATAAATCCCTGGCAGACAATCAAAACAGATTGCAATTGTGCCGAGCGGGATGGATATAAAAAACAAAATGCCGGTTATGACAAATGATAGGGCGCACTTCTTATACAAAGAAGAGAGTTCTGCATTATAGGACTTCACATCGCCTACTTTTTCCTTCAGAGTAGTATCGCCAGACCAGAAGGTTATCGGTTCAAGACTGTCCTTCCCATACACACCCATGATAAAAAGAGGAAAGGCACATAACAGGCAACTGAAAAAACCAATGATTTTTGCAAACATTAATACTCACCTCACCTATACTTTGTAATACAAAGTATATACAAATGAAAAAGAAACGTCAATATATCAAAAAGAAATATACAAAAAAGAAGGAGAGAAGGGTATAATGGGGGTATCATAAGATTCAGAGGTAGAGCAGATGACATTACAGCAATTGACTTATTTAATCAAGGTTGCCGAGTGTGGAAACATCACAGAGGCAGCAGAACAACTATACATTTCCCAGCCCAGCTTAAGCACCGCAATCAGCAATCTGGAAAAAGAAATGGGAGTGACTGCTTTTGTCCGTACCAAAAGGGGGGTAAGTGTCACCCGCGAAGGGGAGGAACTTTTGTCGTTTGCCAGGATGCTTCTGGAGCAGGCTGATATTATGAAGGATCATTTTGGTGTTTCGAGAAAGCGTACTCCTAAGTTTTCGGTTTCCTGTCAGCATTATTCTTTTGCTGTCAATGCGTTCGTGGATGTGGTAAATGAATTCGATGCAGATAAATACAGTTTTATTTTACGGGAGACACAGACTGGGGAAATCATAGATGATGTAGCACAGGGGAAAAGTGAAGTCGGAATTCTATATTTGTCTGAGCACAATCAGGATGTACTGACAAAACTGATCAAAAAGAATGAATTGGTGTTTGAGGAGTTGTTTGTTGCACAGCCACATGTGTTCATCTGTAAACGACATCCACTGGCAAAGCAGGATGTTATCACCATAGAGGATTTGAAGCCCTATCCCTATCTGGTGTTTGAACAAGGGGAACGCAACTCGTTTTATTTTTCAGAAGAATTCCTGAGTGTGTTGGATTTTCCGAAGAATATCCAGGTGCGTGACCGTGCGACTTTGTTTAATCTTGTGATTGGGTTAAATGGATTTACGGTAAGCTCCGGTGTAATCGATCAAAAACTGAACAGTCCCGATATTATTGCAAAACCGTTAAAGGTGGATTGTTGTATGCGGATTGGCTGGATTAAGAAGAAAAATACCCTTCTCAGCCGCTATGCGGAATTTTATATTGAAGCACTGAAAAATCACGTATCCATAGTTTAAAACTATGCTTAAATGCAAAAAATGAGTATTTTATTAATTTAACAGATGATGTTAGAATGTCCTCAGATGAAAAACGAGCAAATAAACGGAGGATAATAGAATGTCAGAATTAAAAACACCATTTCGATATGATTATGTAGGAAGCTTTTTAAGACCGGAAGAATTAAAGAAAGCAAGAAGACAGTTTGATGAAGGAACTATTGGTTACGAAGAATTGAAAGCAGTGGAAGATAAAGCTATCACAGAACTTATTCATAAAGTAAAATCACTCGGTTACCATGTGATTACGGATGGAGAGTTCCGCAGGGCAACCTGGCACCTTGATTTTATGTGGGGATTCGACGGAGTAGGACATACACCGACCAAGACCGGACTTCCATTTCACGGGGAAGCAGCAATGATTGATGATACCTATTTAGTTGGAAAAGTTGGAATTGCCAAAGAACATTCATTTGTAGAGCATTTCCGATTTGTAAAGCAGTTTGAGGACGAGCAGACAGTTGCAAAACAGACCATACCATCACCAGCACAGTTTTTGGCACAGTTTACTATGCCATTTAACAGATATGCTACGGAACAGTATTACACGTCCGACGAAGAACTGGTGGAAGATATTGTGAAAGCATATGGCAGGGTGATTGATGATTTATATGCTGCCGGTTGCCGAAATCTTCAGCTTGATGACTGTACATGGGGCATGATGGCAGATAAGACGGGGCATGTGGCATATGGAACGACCCAGGAGGGACTTCTGGAAATTCAGAAAGCATACAAAGATATCAACAATCTGGTGATTGCAAATGCACCAAAGGATATGATAATAAACACTCATGTCTGCCGTGGAAATTTCCATTCTACCTATGCAAGTAGGGGGGCGTATGATTCTGTTGCAGACGTGCTTTTTGGAGAAGAGAATGTAGATGCTTATTATCTGGAATATGATGATGAGCGCTCAGGTGGATTCGGACCACTTGCTAAAATTTCGGGAGATAAAAAGGTTGTTCTTGGCCTGATCACAACAAAATCTCCAAAGCTGGAAGACAAAGAGAAGGTAATCGCAAGAATCCATGAAGCGGAGAAATACATACCACTTGACAGACTTTGCTTAAGTCCACAGTGCGGATTTGCATCCTGCGAAATCGGAAATAAACTGACGGAAGAAGAACAGTGGGCAAAGCTTAGGCTGGTGAAGGAAATCGCAGAAGAAGTCTGGGAATAATAGAAAATATTTGACAAGCTATTTTTCTTGTGTTATAGTATTTTTCGCTCAAAACCCGTAAGGGAGTGGATTTTTTAAGAGAGATCTTTTTTCGCCACACAGTATGTATGTACTGTGTGGCTTTTTAGTGTTTAAATGAAGGAGAAATAGTGATGAATCAAACATTTATGAAAGAAAAGAAAATATTACCATTGGTCCTTTCTATGGCACTTCCCATGGTGATATCCATGGCGGTGAATTCTTTATATAACATTGTGGACAGTTACTTTGTGGCAAAAATCAGTGAAGATGCGATGACAGCACTTTCTCTGGTGTATCCTATTCAGAATCTGATGACATCGGTGGGAGTAGGGTTCGGAATCGGTATGAATGCAAGAATTGCATTTTGTCTTGGGGCAGGAGACGGGGAACAGGCTGATCAGACGGCAACAACAGGGATGGTTCTGAGTTTTCTGCACGGAGTGGTGCTCATGGCAATCTGTATGCTTGGAATGCCATGGTTTTTATCTTTATATACGAAGGATACGAAGATCATTGTTATGGGTCTGACTTATGCAAACAGAGCATTTTTGTTCTCTGTCATTATCATGCTTGGTATTTCGTTGGAAAAAATCTTTCAGTCTGTAGGACGGATGAAGGTGTCTATGATCAGTATGATGTGTGGATTTATTGCAAATATAATCTTAGATCCGCTCATGATTTTCGGAATCGGACCATTTCCGAAAATGGGGATGGCAGGTGCAGCATATGCAACAGGAATCGGACAGACGATTACATTGCTTGTCTATATTGGCTTTTGTATCTTCCGACCACTGCCGCTTACCTTTGAGAAGAAAGCACTTGTGTTTGATAAAGAATTAATGAAGAAACTGTATGCAGTAGGAATTCCGGCTACCTTAAATATGGCATTACCATCTTTGCTGATTTCTTCTTTGAATGGAATTCTGACTGGATTTTCGGCAACCTATGTGTTGGTACTTGGTGCTTATTATAAGTTACAGACTTTTATTTACCTTTCTGCAAATGGGATTATTCAGGGAATCCGTCCACTCATCAGTTATAATTATGGGGCAGGGGAAAAGAAGCGTGTGCAGCAGATTTTTGGAACCGCGCTGGCGCTGGCAGCAGGTGTGATGGCTCTTGGAATGGCACTGTCCTTCCTAATTCCGGGGCAGATGATCGGGCTTTTTACTGCAAACGAAGAAACCATAAAGATTGGGATTCAGGCGCTCCATATCATCAGCTTTGGATTTATCGTATCGGCTGTTTCTGTGACTTGCTGCGGAGCATTGGAAGCACTTTCCAAAGGTGTGGAATCCCTTGCTATTTCTCTTTGTAGATATGTAGTCATTATTATCCCGGCTGCATTTTCATTGAGCCGGATTCGCGGGGCGGAAGGTGTGTTCTTTGCATTTCCGGTTGCGGAAGTGGTGACGGCAGGAATTGCATTTGCAATCTATAGAAGAAACAGGTAAAACAGTGATATAGATTTCGGAAAAATAACTTGCGAAAGACTGCAAGTTGTGCTATGATTAGTTTGCTTATTTTCAGGAGGTGTAAATTAATGGAAATTTTAAAAACGGTTCTTTTAATTATTTTTGCAATAGATTGTATCGCATTAACAGTGATCATTTTACTACAGGAAGGAAAGTCAGCAGGACTCGGAACAATTGCCGGTGGAGCTGACAGCTACTGGGGACAGAACAAAGGACGTTCAATGGAAGGCGCACTTGTAAAATCAACGAAGTTTTTAGCAATTCTCTTCATTGTACTGGCTGTAGTCCTGAATTTAAAAGTATTCGCATAGTAAACGATTGTAAATGGGAACACTCTATATATGATATAGAGTGTTCTTGTTATGTTAAGGGAGAAATGAATGAACGATATATTTGAAAAGAGAAAAAAGGTTATATATGAATTTATCTGCGACGAATTTTATGTGCCTATGAAATTAAAGGAGCTTGCTATGTTATTGCAGGTTCCCAAGGAAGCAAGGGGAGAACTGAAAGCGGTTCTTGACAGCCTGGAAGAAGAGGGAAAGGTTCACGTCACCCAGAAAGGCAAGTATGTCAAGGGCGAGGCGAGACGTTTGACTGGTATTTTTCAGGCCCATATGAAAGGATTCGGATTTGTGACAATTGAGGGAGAGCCGGAAGATATTTATATTGCGGAGGAGGATATTGGAGGCGCCATGCAGGGGGATGAGGTTGAAATCACCATTACCCGTGCACCGCAGGGCAAGCGCAAAGAAGGAAAAGTCCTGAAAATTGTGAAGCGTGGAACCCAGAGGTTGGTTGGCTACTATCAGGCAAGAAAGAGTTTCGGATTTGTAATTCCGGATAATGCCCGTTACCTTCAGGATATTTTTGTGCCGGCAGAGCGTTCCAAAGGGGCCGTTACAGGAAGCAAAGTTGTGGTAGAACTGACTTCTTACGGAAGTGACAAGAAGAAACCGGAAGGAAAGGTTGTGGAGATTCTTGGGCATGTAAATGACCCGGGAGTGGACATTTTGTCCATTGTAAAAGGGTATGACCTGTCGATGGAATTTCCAGAAAAGGTTCTGAACCAGGCAGAGCGAGTTGCCTCTCCGGTAAGTGGAGCTGATATGGCAGGCAGAAAAGATGTGCGAAGCTGGCAGACGGTAACCATTGACGGGGAGGATGCCAAGGATTTGGATGACGCAATCACTCTTACAAAAGAGAACGGAAACTATATTTTAGGGGTGCATATTGCAGATGTGACCAATTATGTGCAGGAGAACAGCGCTCTGGACAGAGAGGCATTAAAACGTGGAACCAGTGTGTATCTGGCAGACCGTGTCATTCCTATGCTTCCTCATGTGCTCTCAAATGGCATGTGTTCGTTAAATGCAGGGGAAGACAGACTGGCACTGAGCTGCATTATGACAATCGATGCCAGGGGAAATGTTATCGACCATGAAATTGCGGAAACCGTCGTCTGTGTCGATGAGCGTATGAGTTATACCAGTGTGAAAAAGATACTGGAGGACAAGGATGAAGCAGAGTGTGTCCGATACGAGCGTCTGATTCCGATGTTTGAAGAAATGGCAGAACTTTCAGCTATTTTACGGGAAAAGAGACATAAGCGGGGAGCCATTGATTTTGACTTTCCAGAGGCAAAAATGGTGTTGGATGAGCAGGGTGTTCCTCTGGAAATCAAGTCTTACGAGCGGAATGTAGCAACGAAGATGATTGAGGATTTTATGTTGCTTGCGAATGAAACAGTGGCAGAGGATTATTTCTGGCAGGAGATTCCGTTTGTGTATCGTGTGCATGAAGCACCGGATGAAGAAAAAATGCATAAGCTGCTGACTTTTATCCAGAATTTTGGCTATTCCATTCATGTGCCGAAGGGACAGGAAGTGCGTCCGAAGGAGATACAGAAGCTGCTGGACCGCATTGAAGGAACCCAGGAGGAGGCCATGATTTCTCGGCTGACCCTGCGTTCCATGAAGCAGGCAAGGTATACCCCGGAGAACGAAGGACATTTTGGATTGGCAACCAAGTATTATACCCATTTTACTTCACCAATCAGACGTTACCCGGACTTGCAGATTCATCGAATCATCAAAGAAAATCTTCGTGGCAGGATGAATGAAAACAGACGGGCACACTATGAACAGATACTCCCGGAGGTCACAACCCAGGCAAGTTCTCTGGAACGAAGAGCGGAAGAGGCAGAACGGGAAACAGTGAAACTGAAGAAAGTACAGTACATGAAGCAGTTTATGGGAGAAACCTTCGAAGGTGTGATTTCGGGAATTACCAAGTGGGGGCTGTATGTGGAACTTCCGAATACCGTGGAAGGCCTTGTTCATGTGGTAAATATGAAGGATGACCATTATGACTATGACGAACAGCGTTATCTGATGATAGGCGAACACACCAGAAAAACATTTACACTTGGACAAAAAGTGTGGGTTCGTGTCATCGGATGTGATATAATAGCAAGAACAATAGATTTTGAACTGGTAAAGGAAAGGAAAGCGTCAGATGGAAAAGAAACAGGAAAAGCTGATTGCGAATAATAAAAAAGCTTACCATGATTATTTTATTTTAGATACTTACGAGGCGGGAATTTCGCTGGTCGGAACAGAGGTAAAGTCCCTGCGTATGGGAAAATGCAGTATCAAAGAAGCATTTATCCGAATTGAAAATGGAGAGGTATTTATCTATGGAATGAATATCAGTCCATATGAAAAAGGGAATCTTTTCAATAAAGATCCACTGCGGGTACGTAAACTGTTATTGCACCGCTCAGAGATTCAGAAGATTCTGGGTAAGACCAAGGAAAAGGGAATGGCGGTGGTACCACTGAAGGTTTATTTTCACGGCGGCCTTGTGAAGGTGGGAATCGGTCTCGCCAAAGGTAAGAAGCTGTATGATAAGCGGGATGATATCGCAAAGAAAGATCAGAAGCGGGAAGCAGAACGGGAATTTAAGGTAAGGAATTTTTAGAGACTCTGATTGCTCAGGGCTAGTAAAGGTTTCGACGGGGGATCTGCAGCTGGAGAAGCGAGT
>CAJMSZ010000007.1 GCA_905216215.1 uncultured bacterium
GCTGAAAAATGGTTCCGGAACGATTAAACGTAAAATAGAGGACGTGTTTGGAAATACCATGAGCAGCAAGGATAAGCAGACACTTGCTACAGTGATTTATTATCCGAAAGAGAAAATGGAAGAAATCAAGACCAGAGAGCCCAATATGGATGACTGGTACAAGATCATGCTATATCGGTTGATTGAAATTAGTAAGAATGCAGCCCGAAAGTATACTCGGTCTAAGGTTCGGAAAGCGCTTCCCAAGGAGTATGCATACATCATGGAAGAACTGATTATGGGCAAGCCGGATATGCCGGATAAAGAATCCTATTATGCTTCCATTATCAATACGATTATTAAAATTGGATGTGCGGAAGACATTATTATTGCATTGAGCGAATTGATCCAGAGACTGACTGTGGACCACTTGCATATTGTCGGAGATATTTATGACAGAGGTCCAGGACCTCACCTGATTATGGACAAGCTTCTGACCTATCATTCATTGGACATTCAGTGGGGAAATCACGATGTACTCTGGATGGGGGCAGCAGCAGGACAGGAATGCTGTGTTGCAAATGTAATCCGAATCTGCGCACGTTATGGCAATCTGGATATTCTGGAGGATGGCTACGGAATCAATCTTCTTCCACTGGCTAATTTTGCGCTGAATGCATACAAAGATGACCCGTGTACCTGTTTTGCCCTGAAAGGTCCGGCTCAGGAGCATCCAGAAGAAAAAGAACTGAACATGAAGATGCATAAGGCAATCAGTGTGATTCAGTTTAAACTGGAAGGACAATGCTCAAAACAGTATCCGGAATTTGGGTTTGAACGGAGAAATTTCCTGGATAAGATTGACTGGGAAAAGGGAACGGTCATCGTAGATGGAGAAGAATATCCAATGATTGATATGAATTTCCCGACCATAGACCGGGAACATCCATATGAATTATCGGAGGAAGAGGCGGAAATTGTTGACAGACTTATCTCGGCATTTTTGGGTTGCGAAAAGCTTCAGCATCATATGCGTTTTCTGTTGAATAAAGGAGCCCTTTATAAGATTTACAATTCGAATCTGCTATACCACGGATGCATTCCGCTCACGGATGATGGACAGCTGAAAAACGTAGGAATATACGGGAAAATATATAAAGGACGTGCACTTTATGATGCATTGGATGCTTATATCAGGCAGGGCTTTTTTGCGGTTGATAAGGAAGAACGCAGAAGAGGCAGAGATTTGATGTGGTATATCTGGCAGGGCGAGAATTCTCCGCTTTTTGCAAAAAATAAGATGGCTACTTTTGAACGTTATTTTCTGGAAGATGAAGAAGTGAAAAAGGAGCATAAGAACGCTTACTATAAATGTCTGGAAAATGAAGAAGTAATCGACAGTATTTTCCGGGAATTCAGTTTGGAACCAGAACGGTCTCATATTATTAACGGACATGTTCCGGTGAAGAAAAAGGATGGAGAAAGTCCGATTAAGTGCAATGGAAAGGTCATGGTTATAGATGGTGGATTTTCCAGAGCCTACCAGAGTCAGACAGGAATTGCGGGTTATACTTTGATTTACAATTCCTATGGACTGATTCTTGCAGCCCATGAGCCTTTTGAATCTACGGATGCTGCGATTAAGAAAGAAATCGATATTCACTCGGACAGTGTCATTGTAAAAAGAGTCATTTCAAGAAAATGCGTCAGTGATACCGATGAAGGAAAAGCGTTAAGAGAGAGGGTCGCTGATTTAGAGACTTTGCTTGCGGCTTACCGAAGTGGTAAAATTATTGAAAAAATGTAATTGCAATACATATAATTTCCCAATCTGTAAATAGTAAGGATTACCTACTAATTATTTACAGAAAGGGAGATATGAAAATGAAGTATGTAAGAAAGCTGTTATTAATTTCTTTTTGTGCAATGCTGCTGACGTTTACTGCATGTGGAAATAATGATGCCAACGATGGTAATAATACGGTAAATGATGCTACAGATGGAAGTGAAGGACCGGTAACGGACGGAAATCCTGCCACAGATAATCATGCAGTGGATGGTGTGGGTGAAGGCATTGACGATGCCATAGATGGAGTCGGTGATGGAATCCGTGATGCAGCAGATGGCATTGGAGATGGTGCAAAGGATATCATAGATGGTGCTGAGGACAATGCAGAAAACACGACCCAGGGAATGGAAAATGGCACGAATAACAATGAAAGTAATGTAGCGAGATAAGGAAAATGATATAGTGATACTGCTTGCCGTCTGTCCCGAAAATGGGGCAGGCGGTTAAGAGTTTGTTAACAGTTTATAAATTGATTGAAGTGGAAACGAAAGCGTGATAAAATAAAATGATAATGTTGATATCATATGTTGATATCATATGACGAATAGAACACAAGGAGTTAATCAAAGATGGGTTTTTTAGAAAAGTTATTTGGAACACATAGCCAGAATGAATTGAAGAGAATTTATCCAATCGTTGACCATATTGAAGCACTGGAACCAGAGATGCAGAAGTTGTCGGACGAAGAGTTAAGAGATAAGACGAGAGAGTTTAAAGAGCGTCTTGGAAATGGTGAGACATTGGATAATATTCTTCCGGAAGCCTTTGCAACCGTGCGTGAAGCAGCCTCCCGTACACTTGGGATGCGTCATTACCGCGTACAGTTGATTGGTGGAATCATTCTTCATCAGGGACGTATTGCAGAGATGCGAACCGGTGAAGGTAAGACATTGGTCTCCACTCTTCCGGCATATTTGAACGCACTGACCGGTGAAGGCGTACATATTGTTACGGTCAATGACTATCTGGCAAAGCGTGACGCAGAGTGGATGGGACAGGTTCATGAATTTTTGGGACTGACTGTCGGTGTTGTGCTGAATTCTATGACAAATGATGAGCGTCGTGAGGCATATAACTGCGATATTACTTATGTGACGAATAATGAACTCGGATTTGATTATCTGAGAGATAACATGGTTATCTACAAGGAACAGCTTGTGCAGAGAGGCATGAAATATGCAATTATTGATGAGGTAGACTCTGTACTTATTGATGAGGCAAGAACACCACTGATTATTTCCGGACAAAGTGGAAAGTCAACAAGATTATATGAAGCATGCGATATACTTGCGCGCCAGTTAGAGCGTGGAGAAGCCAGTGGAGAATTTTCCAAGATTGATGCGATCATGGGTGAAACCATCGAGGAAACAGGTGATTTCATTGTAAATGAAAAGGAGAAGAGTATCAACCTGACAGAAGATGGTGTTAAGAAGGTTGAGCAGTTTTTCCATATAGACAACCTGGCAGATGCTGAGAATCTGGAAATTCAGCATAACATTATTTTAGCTCTGCGAGCTCACAATCTGATGTTCAAGGATCAGGATTATGTAGTAAAAGATGATGAAGTTCTGATTGTAGATGAATTTACCGGGCGTATCATGCCAGGACGTCGTTACTCAGACGGACTCCATCAGGCGATAGAAGCGAAAGAGCATGTGAAGGTTAAGAGAGAAAGCAGAACTCTGGCAACAATCACATTCCAGAATCTGTTTAATAAATATGAGAAGAAGAGTGGTATGACAGGTACAGCCCTGACAGAAGAACAGGAATTCCGTGATATCTATGGTATGGACGTTATTGAAATTCCAACCAATCTTCCGGTTCAGAGAGTAGACTTAAACGATGTGGTCTATAAGACCAAGAAAGAAAAATATCATGCAGTTATTCAGGAAATTTGTGCTGCACATGCCAAGGGTCAGCCGGTTCTGGTTGGTACGATTACCATTGAAACTTCAGAACTGCTCAGCAAAATGCTGGCTAGAGAAGGAATCCAGCATAACGTACTGAATGCCAAATTCCATGAAAAGGAAGCAGAAATCGTTGCTCAGGCAGGACAGCACGGTGCGGTGACAATTGCAACAAACATGGCCGGTCGTGGTACCGATATTAAGCTGGACGATGCGGCAAGAGAAGCAGGTGGCCTTAAGATTATAGGTACAGAGCGTCATGAATCCCGTCGTATTGACAACCAGCTGCGCGGACGTTCCGGACGCCAGGGAGACCCGGGCGAGTCTAGATTCTATTTGTCATTGGAAGACGATTTGCTCAGGTTGTTTGGGTCTGAACGTCTGATGGAGGTCTTTAATGCACTTGGTGTGGAGGAAGGTGAGCAGATTGAGCATAAAATGCTCTCTAATGCCATTGAAAAAGCACAGAAGAAGATCGAAAGTAATAACTTTGGCATTCGTAAGAATCTTCTGGAATATGACCAGGTAATGAATGAACAAAGAGAGATTATCTACGAAGAAAGACGCCGTGTGTTGGATGGAGAAAGTATGCGTGAATCAATTTTCCATATGATCACAGATTTTGTGGAAAATGCCGTAGATGGAAATATTACTCCGGATCAGGATTACGAAGAGTGGGATTTGGCTGCCCTGAACAGAGATTTACAGGATGTCATTCCTGCCTTGCCACTGGTAACACCAGAGGATGCAAAGGGAAAAGAGGTAAAACAGTTAAAGCATTTATTAAAAGAACGTGCTGCAAAGGCTTATGAAGATAAAGAGGCAGAGTTCCCGGAAGCAGAGCACCTGCGAGAAGTAGAGCGTGTATTCTTACTGCGTGTGATTGATGCAAAATGGATGGCGCACATTGATGATATGGATCAGCTTCGTCAGGGAATTGGTCTTCAGGCATATGGACAGAAAGATCCACTGGTAGAGTACAAGATGCTTGGTTATGATATGTTCGGTGAGATGACGAGAGCTATCACGATGGATACGGTTCGTCTGCTGTTCCATGTAAAAGTAGAACAGAAAGTAGAACGTGAGCAGGTCGCAAAAGTAACCGGAACTAACAAAGATGATTCTGCTACAAAAGCACCAAAGACACGGACCGAGAAGAAAGTTTATCCAAATGATCCATGCCCATGTGGAAGTGGAAAGAAATACAAACAGTGCTGTGGAAGAAAATAATGTGAAGTGCCTGCAAAGACATTTTGCATAACGAAAAGTATCTGTTTTGGAACCGAAACAGAACGAGATAGAAAATTGACAGATAAGAGGTGATAGAGTGGTTGCATTAGACGAATTTAAGGTAACGCTGAATGCGTATGATGAGCCTCTGAAGGAAATGAGGGATTCACTTTGACCTTCCGGCAAAGGAACGGCGTGTGGAAGAATTAGAACGGATCATAGAGAAGCCGGAGTTCTGGGAAGATGCACAGGAATCTCAGAAGGTGATGAAGGAATTAAAAACATTGAAAGAGTTTCTGGATTTAATCAAGGAACTCACGATGCTGTATGAAGATACGGGCATGATGGTTGAAATGGCAGAGGAAGAGGAGGATGAATCTCTGATTCCGGATATTCGGAAGGATTTGAAAAAATTTGAAAAGGAATTTGAAGCTTTACGAATCCGTATTCTGCTGTCGGGAGAATATGACTCGAAGAATGCTATTGTAACCCTGCATGCCGGTGCCGGTGGTACAGACAGCTGTGACTGGGTAAGTATGATGTACCGCATGTATACAAGGTATGCACAAAGCAAAGGATTTGGAATTACTGTGCTTGATTATCAGGATGGAGACACGAACGGATTGAAAGGAATTACTTTCGAAGTAAACGGAGAAAATGCTTATGGGTATTTTCAATCGGAAAAAGGGGTGCACAGACTGGTGCGTATTTCACCGTTTAACGCGGCAGGAAAACGCCAGACTTCTTTTGCGTCCTGTGATGTGATTCCGAGTATTGATGATGATATGACCGTTGAAATCCGCGAGGAGGACTTGAAAATCGACACTTACCGCGCCAGTGGAGCAGGTGGACAGCATATTAATAAGACGTCATCGGCAGTACGTATTACTCATCTTCCTACAGGAATTGTAGTACAGTGCCAGAATGAACGTTCACAGCTGTTCAATAAAGACAAGGCAATGCAGATGCTACGTGCCAAGCTGTATATGCTGGAAAAGCAGAAGAAAGATGAAAAAATGTCTGGAATCCGGGGTGAGGTCTGTGATATTAACTTCGGAAATCAGATACGTTCGTATATTATGCATCCGTATACATTGGTCAAGGATCACAGGACGAATGAGGAGAATGGAAATGTAACGGCAGTCATTGATGGTGACTTAGACCAGTTTATTAACGCATATTTGAAACAGAGGAGCAACTAAGGATGAGAATTGCAGTATTGGGTTATGGAACTGTTGGCTCAGGTGTGGTAGAAGTACTGGAAAAAAACCATGATATTATCTCCGCAAGGGCAGGTAAAGAAATTGAGGTAAAGTACGTTCTGGATTTGAAGGATTTTTCAGGACAGCAGATTCAGGAGAAAATAGTACATGATTATGAGGTTATTTTAAATGACAAGGAAGTAGAAATCGTTGTAGAGGCTATGGGTGGCATTGAACCGGCAAATGCGTATGTAAAGGGTGCGCTTCTTGCCGGGAAGAGTGTTGTTTCCTCCAACAAAGCACTGGTTGCAAAACATGGTGCTCAGCTTATGAAAATTGCACGTGAGAAGAATGTGAATTTTCTGTTTGAGGCAAGTGTGGGAGGCGGCATTCCAATCCTTCGTGCACTTGGGTCTTCTCTTACTGGTGATAAAATTGAAAAAATCACAGGAATTTTAAATGGAACAACCAACTATATGATGACAAAAATGTTCTATGAAGGAGCAGATTATGATACCGTTTTGAAGGAAGCACAGGCAAAAGGATTTGCAGAGGCGGATCCTACAGCAGATGTGGAAGGCTATGATGCCTGTAGAAAGATTGCAATTCTGACTTCTATTATTTCTGGAAAAATGGTTGATTTTGAAGAGATTTATACAGAGGGTATCAGCAAGGTTACCACAGAAGACATGAAATATGCCAAAGCACTGGGGATGACAGTGAAGCTGCTTGCAGAGTGTAAAAAAGTGGATGGAAAATGGTTTGCACAGGTTGCACCTTGTCTGCTTTCCAGTGAACATCCTCTTTACAGTGTACATGAAGTTTTTAATGCAGTTTTTGTAAAAGGAAATATGCTTGGAGATGCGATGTTCTACGGAAGTGGAGCGGGAAAGCTTCCCACTGCAAGTGCGGTTGTAGCTGATGTAGTGGCAGAGGCGAAGAATCCACATACTGATATTATGAACTTCTGGACAGAGGAGAAGCTGGAACTTGAGAAGCATACAGAGATAGCCAGACGTTTTCTTGTAAGAGTAGAAGGAAAACAGACAGAACTCGAGAGTCGTATTCAGAAAGATTTTGGCCGGGTACAGTATGTGAATCTGGAAGAACTTCCGGGAGAATTCGGGTTTGTTACACCTGTAATGACAGAAGGTGCATATATGGAAAAGGCGGAAAGCTATCCGCAGATCCGTCATATGCTCAGAGTAGAAGAGTAGCCTGTTCCGAAAAGTGCTGATGAGTATCTTTGTTCTGCGATAAGAGCGGGGCAGCAGAAGGCACTGGTACATATAATGAAAAAAGGAAAGAAAAGTGGCATTGTCTGGGAAGCGTGGTATCATCTGATAAATCGCTTTCCGGATGAATAGGAGGAAAAAATGCTGGTAGTAAAAAAATTTGGGGGTAGTTCTGTGGCAGATTCGGAACATATCTTTAATGTGGCCAGACGCTGCGCAGAAGAATTCCAGTGTGGAAATGATGTGGTTGTAGTGTTGTCTGCCATGGGAGATACAACAGATGAACTTTTGGCAAAGGCTGCGGAAATCAATCCATATCCGTCAAAGCGAGAATTGGATATGCTTTTAACGACCGGAGAGCAAGTGTCCGTGGCTCTTCTGGCTATGGCATTGCAATATCTGCACGTGCCTGCTATTTCATTGAATGCGTTTCAGGTGAAGATGCATGGAACAGCACGATACGGCAATTCCAGGTTCAAAAAGATTGACACCGAGAGAATTGAACATGAATTAGAAGGACGAAAAATTGTTATTGTAACCGGATTTCAGGCAGTCAATAAATACGATGATTATGTAACGCTTGGACGAGGCGGTTCTGATACAACTGCGGTGGCCCTTGCGGCAGCATTGCATGCAGACAAGTGTGAAATCTTTACGGATGTAGATGGGGTTTATACAGCGGATCCGCGTATTGTGCCAAATGCCAGAAAGATTGAAGAAATTACATACGATGAAATGTTAGAACTTGCTACATCCGGTGCGAAGGTTCTGCATAATCGTTCCGTGGAAATGGCAAAGAAATATGGAGTGGAGCTTGTGGTACGCTCCAGTCTGAATACAGAAGAAGGAACTGTGGTTAAGGAGGAAGTTGAAGTGGAAAAAATGTTAATTACCGGTGTGGCAGAAGACAGAAATACAGCCAGAATCTCAGTGATTGGTATTGATGATAAGCCGGGAACTGCGTTTAAAATATTCAATGTGCTTGCAAAACATAATATTAATGTGGATATTATTCTTCAGTCTGTAGGAAGAAACGGAACTAAGGATATTTCCTTTACTGTTTCGGAAGATGACTTAAAAGAAGCAATGGAACTTCTGAATGCAAAGAAGAAAGCTCTGACTATCAAAGAAATTACCTGCGATAGAGAGGTCTCCAAAATTTCAATTGTGGGGGCCGGAATGCTTACTAATCCGGGAGTTGCAGCAACAATGTTTGAATCTCTTTACAATTCCAATATCAACATTAATATGATTTCTACATC
Organism: uncultured bacterium; assembly: GCA_905216215.1. Lineage (GTDB taxonomy): Bacteria > Bacillota > Clostridia > Lachnospirales > Lachnospiraceae > Allocoprococcus. Next base: position 8,665 of record CAJMSZ010000007.1, read on the forward strand.
AGAAATCCGTATTACCGTTCTGATTGATGAGAAAGACACAGATAAAGCACTTGTGGCAGTTCATGATGGATTTGGACTGGAAGATTAATTTTGGCAAGAGATGGGGCTTGTTCTGTAATATATTGAGAAAGAAAAATGCCAATGCAGTTGAAATATTATTCCTGCATTGACATTTTTCTTTTATGACTGTAAAAAAGTTCGGAAATATTTTTATCTCGCAGAAAGAGAAGCCTGCTTTGACAAATTGCTGTTCTGATAGGCAGGATCAGAGGTAACTTCTTTGACGAACCAATCTGGTGGAAGAAATGCCATAGCGTCTTCTTCGGAAGAAAATTCTACCTCAGCAAGAATGAGAGGAGTAAGTGCGCCACCAAAAATATCAAGTTCAATGATATGCGTATTATCCAATGGGATACGATACCTTTCTTTTGAAATTAAATTGCCATCTACTTTGGAAAGCAGGTGCTGATAGGCCTCTTTTGTAAGTGGAAGGTTGTATTCCTCCCGCATCATGAGACCTGAGGATTTGTATGTGAGTTCATATTTTTCACCATCCTTGCGGATTCTGATAACCGGGGTGGTACAAAGATACCCTTGTTCCAAGGTGCTGTGTGGATAAGAATCTAAATCAGAAGGCAGTTCTTTTATTAAAAATTTTCGCTCGATTTCCATAGCTGCGTGTTCCTTTCTAATTGAGAAAAAGATATCTTTAGAATGTTTGAAGATATTTTCCCTAATGTAATCAGTATATGAAAAAAATTAAAGTTTTACAAGTCTTACCAGATTGCTTTTCCGGTGGGAGTCTGATAGAATCGGTTTTGAAAACAGATATCCGGATTTACAGGAGGAGAACAGCATGAGTGAAGTAGTGGTATTATTGGCAGATAAGATTGCGGAGCAGACTGTGTATCAGAGGTAACAGAGCACTTTGAGTGGAACAGAGAAAGTATTGAAGTGGATGACGAAGACGAAAAAGGAGTCGAGGATAGAAATAAATGAAAAAATGGAATGCAAAAAAAATCGTATGCTATCTTATAATTACCATAATGGTAATGACGGGCTGTGGGAAAAAGAAATTAAAAGCGGCAGAATACGTGCGCGCAGATCTGGAACTTATTTTCCAAGGGGAGACACAGGAAGCAAAAGAATTTCTGGATGCCTCTTCCGGTGATCTGAAGAAGGTATATGAAAATGGGATTCAGAGCTTTGTGGAAAATTATCTGATCATGAGTTCGGACGATGACGGTACGAGTACAGGTATATACAGTTATTATGTGAAAGAAATCTTCCGTACCATGAAGTATCAGGTGGGCGAAGCGGTGGAAAAGGATAAAGATAGTTATGAAGTCACGGTCACTTATGAACCGTCAGATGTTATTATCCGGTTTACTGAGATGCTACAGGAAGAGTCGGAGCGGATTCAGCAAAAGAAAGAAGAAGGTGTATATACGGGCACCGATGAAGAGCAAAAACAGGCTATGATGGAAGAATATGTGGCCGGGTCGTATACGCTTCTAGGAGAAGCTTATTCTCAGATGGAGTATCAGGAGGAAGAAGAATACACCTTTTCTGTTACACGAGGAGATGGAAATCAACCGCAAATGTCGGAGGATGAGATCAATCAGTTTATAGAGAAAATTTTATTGCTTGATAAACTGTAAAAGTTGTGTTATACTTTTAAAATCAGTGTAATGTAGATAAGTCTGTCGACTTTTCACGAATATAATTGGTGTATAATTTAGGAGGAAAATTGTAATGAGTTTACAGGTTGAAAAGTTAGAACACAATATGGCGAAGCTTACAATTGAAGTTTCTGCTGAAGAATTAGAAGGTGCAATCCAGAAATCATATCTCAGACAGAGAGGTAAAGTAAATATTCCTGGATTCCGTAAGGGCAAAGTACCTCGCCAGGTTATGGAAAAGATGTTCGGTGTAGAAGTATTTTACGAAGATGCAGCGAATACATTGATTCCAGATGCATATGCAAAAGCATATGATGAAGCTGATATTGACATCGTTTCCCAGCCATCTATCGAGGTGACACAGATTGAAAAGGGGAAACCATTCATCTTTACAGCAGAAGTTGCAGTAAGACCAGAAGTAAAACTTGGCGAATATAAAGGTGTAGAGGTTGACAAATTTTCTAATCGTGTTACAGCAAAAGAAATCGATGCTAAGTTGGAAGAAGAAAGAAATAAGAATGCAAGAACAGTTAATGTAGAAGGACGCCCTGTACAGAAAGATGACGAAGTCGTTCTTGATTTTGAAGGATTTGTTGATGGTGTTGCATTTGACGGTGGAAAGGGAGAAAACTACTCTCTTACAATCGGTTCCGGCACATTTATTCCAGGATTTGAAGATCAGCTTGTCGGTGTAGAAGCTGGTAAAGAAGTAGAAGTAAATGTTACATTCCCAGAAGACTATCATGAAGAAAGCCTGAAAGGAAAACCAGCAGTATTCAAGTGTACTGTACACGAGATTAAAGCAAAAGAGCTTCCTGAATTAGATGACGAATTTGCTTCAGAAGTTTCAGAATTTGATACATTAGAAGAATTAAAAGCTGATATCAAGACTAAGATTAAAGAACAGAAGAATGCAGAAGGAAAGAGCGCGCAGCAGGATCAGGCTCTTGATACCATTATTGCTGCTACTGAAATGGATATCCCAGATGCAATGGTTGAGACAGAGGCAAGACAGATGGTAGACTCTTTCGGACAGAGAATCCAGCAGCAGGGTCTTACTATGCAGCAGTACATGCAGTTTACAGGAATGGATAACGAAAAGATGCTTGAAGAAATGCGCCCACAGGCACTGAAACGCATTCAGACAAGACTTGTTCTTGAAGCAATTGTTGCCGCAGAAAATATTGTAACTTCTGATGAAAGATTAGACGAAGAAATCGCTAAGATGGCAGAAATGTACTCTATGGAAGCTGACCAGCTTAAGAGCTACATGGGAGATACAGAGAAAGAACAGATGAAGAAAGATATTGCTGTTGAGGACGCAGTACAGTTTATTCTCAACAATGCGGTAGAAAAATAATCATTTGACGAAAAATGAATATAGGAGGTATGGGCATGAGTTTAATACCTTATGTTGTAGAGCAGACAAGCCGTGGAGAACGTTCATATGACATTTATTCCAGACTTTTAAAAGAAAGAATCATTTTCCTCGATACGGAGGTAAATGATGCATCAGCGAGTGTGATTGTCGCACAGATGTTGTTCTTGGAGGCAGAAGATCCGGAGAAGGATATTCAGTTTTATATTAATAGTCCGGGAGGTTCTATTTCGGCAGGGATGGCCATCTATGACACAATGAATTATATTAAATGTGATGTTTCTACGATGTGCATGGGAATGGCTGCAAGTATGGGTGCATTCCTGCTTGCGGGAGGAACAAAAGGAAAGCGTTTTGCACTTCCGAATGCTGAGATTATGATTCATCAGCCTTCAGGTGGAGCGCAAGGTCAGGCTACGGAAATCGAAATCAATGCGAAACACATTCTTCGCATTCGTGAGAGAATGAACAGACTGATGGCAGAAAATACAGGTCAGCCATATGAAGTGGTTGCAGCAGATACTGAGAGAGACAATTGGAAGACTGCTGAAGAAGCGATGGCATATGGACTGATTGACCAGGTTGTTACAAGCCGGTAGAAAGAAAAGGGAGTGTCCGGAGCCGGACATTCCTTTTGTGTTAGTATGAGGTGGAAGTATGGCAAATAAACGTGATGAAGTAATAAGATGTTCTTTCTGTAATAAGACCCAGGCACAAGTGGGAAAGATGATTGCAGGACCGAATGGGGTGTATATCTGTGACCAGTGTGTGGACGTTTGTGCAGAAATTATTGAAGAAGAAATGGGCTATCAGGGGCATGATAGTGAGTTTGAAGACATTAATCTTTTAAAACCGGAAGAAATAAAAGAATTTCTGGATGAGTATGTAATTGGACAGGATGCAGCAAAGAAAGTATTGGCAGTGTCTGTGTATAACCATTATAAGAGAATCATGTCCCAGAGAGACTTGGGAGTAGAACTTCAGAAAAGTAATATTCTGATGATTGGACCTACCGGTTGTGGTAAGACATTTCTTGCACAGTCTCTTGCAAAGATACTGAATGTACCATTTGCGATTGCAGATGCCACAGCACTGACTGAGGCTGGTTATGTAGGAGAAGACGTGGAAAATATCCTACTCAAGATTATTCAGGCAGCAGATGGAGATGTGGAACGTGCAGAGCACGGAATCATCTATATTGATGAGATTGATAAGATTACAAGAAAATCAGAAAATCCGTCCATCACCAGAGATGTTTCAGGTGAAGGTGTACAGCAGGCTTTATTAAAGATTCTTGAAGGAACGGTTGCGAATGTACCGCCACAGGGTGGAAGAAAGCACCCACATCAGGAACTGATTCCTATCGATACTACAAATATTTTATTTATCTGTGGTGGTGCGTTTGAAGGAATTGACAAGATTATTGAAAAACGTGTGGATACTAAGTCCATTGGTTTTGGCGCAGATATTGCAAAACAGCACGAGTATGATATCGACAGGCTGTTAGGGCAGGTTCTACCACAGGATTTGGTGAAATTTGGTCTGATTCCGGAGTTGGTCGGACGAGTTCCTGTTACAGTGACTCTTCAGTCTCTGAATAAGGAAGACCTGGTGCGCATCCTTACGGAACCTAAGAATGCTATTGTGAAACAGTACCAGAAGCTCTTAGAACTGGATGATGTAGAACTGCAATTTGATCAGGATGCGTTAGAGGCGATTGCGGAGACATCCTTGAAGCGGAAAACCGGAGCCAGAGGACTTCGCGCAATTATGGAAAATGTGATGATGGATACCATGTATCATGCACCATCCGATGAAGATTTGAAATACTGCAGAATTACCAAAGAAGCAGTGTTAGGAAAAGAAGTTCCAGTGACAGACCAGTTGGAAGATAAGACGGCAAGTGCATAGAAGCCGTACAACCAAGTATGTGAAGGTGCAGACGGGATAACCTGAGGCACCTTCTTTGCTTATAGAAGTTATTTCGCTTCGTTGAGCAAATGTCACTGGAAGATAAGAGGAGTAACAAGAATGAACAGAATGACAAGTATTCCAATGGTTGCACTTCGGGGGATGACGATTGTTCCTGAGATGGTTGTGAACTTTGATGTAAGCAGACCGTGTTCCGTAGAAGCAATTCAGGAAGCTATGGCAAACGACCAGAAAATCTTTCTTTTAACACAAAAAGATGTTAATGTTGAAAATCCAACGAAGGTTGACCTATATAGAGTGGGAACCGTGGCTACCATAAAACAGGTGGCCAAGCTTCCAAAACAGATATTACGGGTGCTGATTACCGGGGAAGAGAGAGCTACCTTAAATGAAATTGAATTCTCGGACCCTTATATGCGCGCAAATATTACGATTGTAGAAGATGCAGACCCCAGTGTGTTTTACGAAAACAAGCGGGAAGCTATGGCTCGGGGACTTCAGGAATTATACACGGAATATGCGATACGTAATCCAAAAATCAGCAAAGATGTTGTGAAACAGATTCAAAATACGGAAAATATTTATTCACTGGTTAATATGGTGGCGGCTAATCTTCCGATTCACTACACAGAGTTACAGCAGATATTGGAAGAAATGAATTTCCAGACACGTTATGATATGATTTCCTATCGCCTGGTAAGTGAAGCCAAGATTATGGATATTAAGGCAGAAATACAAAATAAAGTGAAAGAGCGGCTGGACCAGCATCAACGAGAGTATGTGTTGCGGGAAGAATTGAAACTCATACGGGAAGAACTGGGTGAGGACAATGCACTTTCGGTGGCAGAGGAATTTGAGCAGAAAGCGGCAGAACTCAATGCATCCGATGAGGTGAAGGAAAAGCTTCAGAAAGAAATAAAACGTTTTAAGAATTCCATGCAGAGTCCGGCAGAATCCAGTGTTTTACGTGGGTATATTGAAACTATGCTGGAAATGCCGTGGGAGAACCGGGTGGAAGACTTCGCAGATATCTCTTATGCCAGAGAAATTCTGGAAACAGAACATTATGGGCTGGAGGAAGTTAAAGAACGTGTGCTGGAATATTTGGCAGTGCGGGCTATGACCAAACAAGGCAGCAGTCCGATTTTATGTCTGGTAGGACCTCCGGGAACCGGTAAGACATCCATTGCCAAATCTCTTGCAAAAGCGATGAAAAAGCCCTATTTGCGCATTTCTTTGGGCGGGGTGCACGATGAAGCGGAGATTCGGGGACACAGAAAGACCTATGTAGGAGCAATGCCGGGAAGAATTGCAAATGGAATTAAGACGGCAGGAGTGAAGAATCCGTTCCTTTTACTGGATGAAATTGACAAGGTGAGTACGGACCACAGGGGAGATACCTTTTCTGCACTTTTGGAAGTTCTGGACAGTGAACAGAACAACAAGTTCCGGGATCATTACCTGGAAGTGCCACTGGATTTGTCAGAAGTAACCTTTGTGATGACTGCAAACGGTCTCCAAACGATTCCCGGTCCATTGTTAGACCGTATGGAAATCATTGAAATAAGTGGTTATACGGAGAACGAGAAAGTACATATTGCCACAGAACATCTGATTCCAAAGCAGATAGAGAAGCATGGTCTGCAGAAGAATCAACTTTCAATCAGTAAAAAGGTAGTATGGAAGCTGGCACGCAACTACACGAAAGAAGCTGGAGTGCGTCAGCTCGAACGTGAGATTGGTAGTATCTGTCGTAAGGCTGCACGTGAGATTTATGAAGGACATAAAAAGAAAATCCAGGTGACGGAACGCAATCTGGAAAGATATGTAGGCAAAGAAAAATATGCTTATCATATGGCAAATGAGAAGGATGAAGTGGGGATTGTGAGAGGACTTGCATGGACAAGTGTAGGTGGAGATACCCTGCAGATTGAAGTCAACGTCATGCCGGGAAAGGGAGAGATTCTTTTGACGGGACAATTGGGAGATGTGATGAAAGAATCTGCCCAGACAGGAATCAGCTATATCCGTTCCATTAGTGATCTACATGGTGTTTCACCAAAGTTTTTTGAAGAGCATGACATTCATATTCATATTCCAGAAGGCGCAGTGCCGAAGGATGGACCTTCCGCCGGAATTACCATGGCAACAGCAATGTTTTCCGCAATCACCAATCAAAAGGTGCGTGCCGATATTGCCATGACAGGAGAGATTACATTAAGAGGCCGTGTACTTCCAATTGGCGGCTTGAAAGAGAAGCTTCTGGCTGCAAAACACGCAGGAATGAAGACGGTACTGGTTCCACTACAGAATAAGAAGGATGTGGAAGAACTTTCGGAAGAGATTACGAAGGATTTGGAAATTATTCCGGTGGAACATATGGACGAAGTATTAAAGGCAGCAATCCGACAGGCAGAGTAAAGAAAGATGAGAAAAGAAAATGGTAATTAAAAATATTAATCTGGAAACCGTTTGTGGAATTACAAGCAAACTCCCGGAAAATTCACTTCCGGAGATTGCTTTTGCGGGAAAATCCAATGTGGGAAAATCGTCCTTGATCAATGCTCTGATGAACCGTAAGTCTTATGCAAGGACATCGGCAACACCGGGAAAAACTCAGACGATTAACTATTATAATATTAATGATGCAATGTATCTGGTGGATTTGCCAGGGTATGGCTATGCAAAAGTATCAGAAAAAGAAAAGATTGCATGGGGTAAGATGATTGAACGGTATTTGAACCAGTCGAAACAGTTAAAAGCAGTATTTCTGTTGATTGATATCCGGCATGACCCATCTGCAAATGATAAAATGATGTATCACTGGATCGTAGAACAGGGATTTCAGCCGATTATCATTGCAACAAAGCTGGATAAGATTAAAAGAAGCCAGGTACAGAAGCAGGTAAAGGCAGTGAAAAGCGGGTTAGATTTACTTCCGGGCACAATCGTCATTCCATTCTCGGCAGAGACCAAACAGGGTAGAGAAGAAATCTGGGATTTAATGGATTCCATTGTGGCAGGAGAATACGAGGAATAAAAGACGAAAGAAAAGGGGTGGAAAATTTCCACCCCTGTTATTATTACATTACTTTACGGAACAATGCAATGAAGTCTTCTACAGAAGCTTCTTTTGGATTTCCAGGTGCGCATGCATCTGCGTGTGCAGATTCTGCAAGGAATGGAAGGTCTTCTTCCTTTAATCCTTCAACCTTTGTAGGAATTCCTACATCAATGGAGAGCTTACGCACTGCGTCGATAGCAGCTTTTCTATATTCTTCCTGAGACATTTCGTCTACACCCTTCACACCCATTGCTCGAGCAATTTCGCGATATTTTTCACCGGTGCATTCCTGGTTGTATTCCATAACGATTGGAAGCATCATAGCACAGGCAACACCGTGTGGTGTATCATATACAGCACCTAAAGTATGTGCCATAGAATGAGCGATTCCAAGTCCTACATTTGAGAATCCCATACCAGCTATGTATTGGCCAAGTGCCATGCCTTCACGACCTTCTTTGGTGTTTTCACATGCACCGCGAAGAGATTTGGAAATAATCTCAATTGCTTTTAAGTGGAACATATCTGTCATTTCCCAGGCTGCTTTTGTTGTATATCCTTCAATTGCATGTGTCAGAGCATCCATACCAGTTGCAGCAGTCAGACTCTTTGGCATAGAAGCAGTCATATCCGGGTCAACAACAGCGATAATTGGCATATCATGTGGATCAACACATACAAATTTACGTTTCTTTTCTACATCTGTAATTACATAGTTAATAGTTACTTCGGCAGCAGTTCCTGCTGTAGTAGGCACTGCAATGATTGGTACGCATGGCTTCTTGGTTGGTGCAACACCCTCCAGACTGCGAACATCTGCAAATTCCGGATTTGTGATAATGATTCCGATTGCCTTTGCGGTGTCCATAGAAGAACCACCACCGATAGCGATGATATAATCAGCTTCTGCATTTTTAAATGCAGCTACACCATTCTGAACATTGGCAATAGTTGGGTTGGCTTTGATGTCGGAATAAACTTCGTATGCGAGTCCTGCACTATCCAGTAAATCAGTAACCTTAGATGCTACGTGGAATTTAATCAAATCCGGGTCAGTACAGACAAGCGCTTTCTGAAAGCCCTGAGCTTTTGCCTCATTCACGATTTCTGCGATTGCACCAGCTCCGTGGTAAGAAGTCTGGTTTAACATAATTCTGTTAGCCATGATAATCCTCTCCTTTATTGTTTGGCGTTAAAATGGAAAATGCGAATAGCATTTCGACTGATATTATTTTAACAATATGAGAGGACAGAATCAATAGATTTCAAAAAAATTTATAAATTCTTCTTAATTGCCCGTTTTCGGAAGAAATAATAGGGAATTAAAATAATTAAAGTTGCAATCCAGGCAATAGGGTAGCTGATTAATATAGTTTCGATTTTATAAATGCGGGGCAGGATGATAAGAATAAAAGGAATTCGGACTGCACATACTCCTACCAGGTTGGATATTGTAGGAATAAGAACATCGCCGATTCCGCGTAATGCACCGGATAAAATTTCAATAAATATGTAAATGATATAAGCCGGCAGAAGCAGGCGGAGCATATAGACCCCTATTTGTACCACACCTGCATCTCCGGTAAAAATCTGGAACAGAGGATCACAGAACATATAAATAAAGGCCAGCAGTGCACTACATACTCCAAGTGACATAATCATACATACACGGACACTTTTAAAAATTCGGTCTGTTTTTCCGGCACCATAATTCTGACCTGTAAAGGTAGAAATTGCAAGTCCGAATGCAGACATGATTGCCCAGAATAAAGCATCTAATTTAGCCCATGCAGCCCATGCGGCAGCAGTGTCGGTTCCAAAATCATTGATAGCAGATTGAATAATAATGTTGGAAATACTGTACATACAAGCCTGAATTCCACCTGGAAATCCAATACGTAACTGGAGCTTTAAGGTGCTGAAATCAAAGCGGATTTCCCGCAGCTTCAGCTTCAGAATTCCATAGGAAGTCATCAGCGCGTGGCTTACCAAAATGGCGCTGACTGCCTGGGAAATAATGGTTGCAATAGCAGCACCTGCAATTCCCATATGCAAATATACAACTGCAATGATATCTAAAATAATATTTAAAACGCAACAGACAATCAAATAATACAAAGGCCGTTTCGAATCTCCAATGGCACGCATGATAGCAGAGCCCATATTGAAAATCATGACGGCCAGCATACCAAGAAAATACAGACGAAGATAAATAATGGAGTCAGCCATAGTATCTGTCGGTGTATGGATCGCTTCCAACATCCAGGGAGTCAATATCCAGCCCAGAACCGACAGAATCAGACTGGATACAATAGAAAATGCATAGGCCGTGTGGAGCCCTTTATGTAAGTTCTTAGTGTCTTTGGCACCATAGAACTGGGAAATGCTCACACTGGCACCAGCAGAAAGACCTGTGAAAAAACCGATGACCAGATTGGAGAGGACGGAAGCAGAACCGCCTACACTGGCAAGGGCCTGTTTTCCGACAAAACGTCCTACAATAATGGCATCAACGGTGTTATAAAGCTGCTGGAAAAGGGTTCCCACTAAAATAGGAAAAAAGAAAATCAGGAGCTGTTTCCAGATTACGCCTTCGGTGATTTTGTTTGTGTCAGTTGTACGCTCATTCATTGTGCAAATCCTTCCTCTTTAAGTGATACCTAAGATTTCTCCGCGTTTCACGCTCGTGAAATTCTGAAAACATTCGAAATTCATTCATTTTTCTACGAAAAAATGGATACTTTCTCATGCTTTGCGAGTCTCATAGTCATACTTTTTCATGCGAGCATGAACAGCATGACTTTTGACCTTGGCAACATATTATAGCATATCGGAACTATATAAGATAGGGGAGAAATATACAGTTTTCAGAAAGAAAAAATGTATAGTTTTTTTGAAAATACAGATATTAACATGGGGAGTTCCCATGGAAACTCTGCCTCTGAGATTTCTATATACGTATAGGAGGTCGGAAAGAAAATTATATGGAAAGAAGGAAATGATATGACAGTTCATACCCAACATTTGTTAGAAGAATGTAATTCAGGATGTAAGATGGCAATCCGCAGCATGGATCAGGTATTAGAGTATGTGGAGGATGAAAAATTAGAACAGGTAATAGAAACCTGCAAACATGCTCATGAGCAGATAGAGGAGAAATCTGGAAAATTATTGGAGGAATGTGGAAAAGAAGAGAAGGAGCCAGGGGCCATTGCGACTGCATTTTCCTGGATTTCCACAGAAACCAAACTTGTGATGAAGAACAGTGACAGCCAGATAGCCAAAGTATTGATGGACGGATGTAATATGGGAATCCAGTCGCTCAGCGAATATAGGAATGAATATACAGGTGCATCCGAAGAAGCAAAGAAAATCGCAGAAAAACTGATAAGTCTGGAAGAGGATTTTATGAGCGGCCTTAAAAAATTCCTGTAATGGACCGGAAAAATGAAAAAGAATTTTATATAAGAACAGCTTATAAATGAAAGAAGACACAAGTAGACAAAACAGACAAAAAAATGACATTTTTAAAAAAAATAATGTACAAAGTGAAAGAAGAAAAAGAAAGATAAACAAAGGTGTTGACGTTTGCTGAAAAATTCATTAATATTAATCAATAATAAATAAGTTGAAACGAAGTACAAAAAATGAATGAAGAAGGAGCTTTATCATGGCATATTATTTTAGCGAACCATCACACACATTTAGTGAGTATTTACTGGTACCAGGTTACTCAAGTTCCAAGTGCCAGCCACAGAACGTGAGTTTAAAAACACCTCTTGTCAGATTTAAAAAGGGAGAGGAACCGGCTATATCTTTAAATATCCCAATGGTTTCTGCAATTATGCAGGCTGTATCCAACGATACAATGGCAGTTGCACTTGCGAGAGAAGGTGGAATTTCCTTTATTTATGGCTCACAGTCGATTGAGGACCAGGCTGCGATGGTAAGAAGAGTGAAATCTTATAAGGCAGGTTTTGTGACAAGTGATTCCAACCTGATTCCGGACCAGTGCCTGAGTGATGTTCTTGCTTTGAAGGAAAAGACCGGACATTCTACTATGGCTGTAACAGATGACGGAACAGCAACCGGAAAGTTACTTGGTATTGTCACAGAGAGAGATTACAGAATTTCCCGTATGTCTCCGGATACAAAGGTTTCTGAATTTATGACTCCATTTGAAAAACTGGTGACAGCAAAGGTTGGTGTTTCTTTGAAAGAAGCCAATGATATTATCTGGGATTATAAATTGAATTCGCTTCCAATCATTGATGATGAGCAGAAGTTAGATTCCTTCGTATTCAGAAAAGACTATGAATCAAAGAAAACAAATCAGAATGAATTATTAGATTCCCACAAGAGATATGTGGTTGGTGCCGGAATTAATACAAGAGATTATGCAGAACGTGTACCAGCGCTGGTAGAAGCAGGTGTAGACGTGCTTTGTATCGATTCCAGTGAAGGATTCAGCGAATGGCAGAAGCTTACTATTGATTGGATTCGTGAGCATTATGGTGATACCGTGAAGGTTGGAGCTGGTAACGTTGTAGATGCCGATGGTTTCCGTTTCCTTGCTGACTGTGGCGCTGACTTTATCAAAGTCGGTATCGGTGGTGGATCTATCTGTATTACCCGTGAGACAAAGGGAATCGGACGGGGACAGGCTACAGCTACTATCGAGGTTGCAAAAGCAAGAGATGAATATTACAAAGAAACCGGTATTTATGTACCAATCTGCAGTGATGGTGGTATCGTTCATGATTATCATATGACCCTTGCACTTGCTATGGGAAGTGATTTTATCATGTTAGGAAGATATTTCTCACGTTTTGACGAATCGCCTACAAGCAAGGTAAGTATTAACGGACAGTACATGAAAGAATACTGGGGAGAAGGAAGTGCCCGAGCAAGAAACTGGCAGAGATATGATTTGGGTGGAGAGACAAACCTTAAATTTGAGGAAGGCGTAGATTCCTATGTTCCGTATGCCGGTTCTTTGAAGGACAATGTAGGGATTACTTTACTGAAGATGAAATCAACAATGTGTAACTGTGGAGCACTTACAATTCCAGAATTACAGGAAAAAGCGAAGCTCACATTGGTTTCATCCGTAAGTATTGTAGAAGGTGGTGCACATGATGTAGTGCTGAAGGATCAGTCAACATCACACCATTAAAAATAAAACAAACAAGCTAGTTATACAACTGACGGAAGTGGAATGGACCACAGGGAGTATAATGAAAGAAGAGTCGACCGTCTGGGCAAAAAATGTCTGGGGCAGTAGACTCTTTTTCTCTTGATTTCTTCGGACAAATAAGAGAAAATAGTACCAAAGACATTTTTCAAATCTTAAGCAGAGAAGAAAGAGGTGCCATTATGTTAACAGATGTACAGATTGCACAGAGTGCAGAGATGAAACCAATCAAAGAGATTGCAGAGCAGTTGGGATTAGGAGAAGAAGATTTAGAACTTTATGGAAAATATAAAGCTAAGATTTCGTTAGAGACTATTTCCAAAGTAAAAGACAACAAAGATGGAAAACTGGTTCTGGTTACAGCAATCAATCCCACACCTGCAGGAGAAGGAAAGACAACCACTATGATCGGACTTTCTCAGGCGCTCAATAAGCTGGGAAAGAAATCTGTGGTTGCCATGCGTGAGCCAAGTCTGGGACCTTGTTTCGGAGTAAAAGGTGGTGCAGCAGGCGGTGGATATGCACAGGTTGTTCCTATGGAAGATATTAACCTGCATTTTACAGGCGATATTCATGCTATCACAACAGCAAACAACCTGATTGCGGCAATGCTTGATAATTCTATTCAGCAGGGGAATCCGCTTGATATTGATACCAGACAGATTGTATGGAAACGAGTAGTAGATTTGAATGACAGAGCTTTAAGACACATTGTAGTAGGACTTGGTGGAAAACCAAACGGAGTGCCTAGAGAAGATGGTTTTGACATTTCCGTGGCCAGTGAAGTAATGGCAATTCTCTGCCTCGCTACCTCTCTGGAAGATTTGAAGAAAAGAGCAGGACGTATGATTGTGGCTTATAATCATGCAGGTGAACCTGTCACAGTAGATGACATTCAGGCTACAGGAGCAGTTACCCTGCTTTTGAAGGATGCCATTAAACCAAATCTGGTACAGACACTTGACCATACACCGGTATTTGTCCATGGCGGCCCGTTTGCCAATATTGCTCATGGATGTAATTCCGTCATGGCAACCCAGCTAGCAATGAAACTGGGTGATTATGCAATTACAGAGGCAGGATTTGGCGCAGACCTTGGTGCAGAGAAGTTCCTGGATATCAAGTGCCGTCAGGCGGGATTGAAACCAGATGCAGTTGTAATCGTAGCAACCGTACGTGCCCTTAAGATGCATGGCGGTGTGGCAAAGAAAGATTTGGGTGAAGAAAACTTAGAAGCACTCCGTAAAGGAATTGAAAATCTGGAAAAACATATTGAAAATATTGCAAAATACAATCTGCCAAGTGTGGTTGCAATTAATGCTTTCCCGACAGATACGGAGGCCGAACTTCAGCTTCTTGATGAAATCTGTAAGAGCAAAGGTGTAGATGTGGCAATCAGTCAGGTTTGGGCTAAGGGAGCAGACGGTGGTATTAAGCTGGCAGAGAAGCTTCTGGATGTGTTGGAGACAAAGAAAGCAGATTTCCATCCAATCTACGATACAGAGCTTCCAATTGCTGAGAAAATCCGTACCATTGCAAAAGAAATCTATGGTGCAGATGATGTGATCTTTACAAAGAAAGTAACAAACAAGATCAAAAAATATGAAGAACAGGGATTGGGAAATCTTCCAATCTGTGTGGCAAAGACACAGTATTCTCTCTCTGATGATCCGACACTTCTTGGAAGACCAAGTGGTTTTAAGGTAACAATCAATGATCTGATTCCAAATACAGGAGCAGGTTTCCTTGTAGCCATTAGTGGTGATATCATGCGTATGCCAGGACTTCCGAAGGTTCCGGCTGCGGTTGGTATGGATATTGATGAAAAGGGAACGATTGTAGGACTGTTCTAGGCAGAAATATATATATCAAAAAAGGTCCAATGGACCTTTTTTGGCGGTTATAGTAATTGGAAATTACAGACAGAAAAGTAACTGGGAACATAACATAAAATTAAAAAAGAAAAGGAAAAAGATAATGGATAGACAAGAATTCGAAAGTATGACAATCTGCCCTTTGGACGGACGTTACTCGGGAGTAAAAGATGCACTGGCTGAATATTTCAGTGAATATGCACTGGTAAAGTATCGTGTGCATGTAGAAATCAAGTGGCTGTGCTTTTTGATTGAAAATGTGGAAAACGAGATTCTTGCAAAGTTTGACAAAGCAAACATGGGCAAGCTTGAGGCCATTGCAAAGAATTATAACTATGATTCCTTCAAGGCAATCAAGGACATTGAAGCAGTGACCCGTCATGATGTAAAAGCAGTGGAATATTTTATTGGTAATCAATTGAAAGAGATGGGCTACGACTACCTTATCAGTTTCGTACATATTGGATGTACTTCTGAGGATATCAATAATACATCTTACGCATGTATGTTAAAGGAAGGTCTGGCAAATGTATGGATTCCGCGCGCAACAGAGATGGCAGATATTATTAACGGACTTGCTGAGGAACATAAGGATGATGCCATGCTTGCCCATACACACGGACAACCGGCCACACCGACCACAGTGGGAAAAGAATTCAAGGTATATGCATATAGAATGTATTCCAGCATTGAGAATGTGAAGAGTGTGAAGATTAAGGCAAAATTTAATGGCGCAACTGGAAATTACAGTGCAATTCTTACTGCATTTCCAAATATTGATTGGTCTTCTATGGCAAAAAAATTCGTGGAAGAATATTTGGGAGTAGAGTTTAATCCGCTTACCACACAGATAGAAAGCCATGATTACACCTGCCATATTCTGGATGGAATCCGCCATTTCAACAATGTACTCGTTGATTTTGATGTGGATATGTGGCTCTATATTTCCAAAGAATACTTCAAACAGATTCCGGTACAGGGAGAAGTAGGAAGCAGCACCATGCCGCATAAGGTAAATC
The DNA here is from genome assembly GCA_905216215.1 of uncultured bacterium. Lineage (GTDB taxonomy): Bacteria > Bacillota > Clostridia > Lachnospirales > Lachnospiraceae > Allocoprococcus. Next base: position 24,808 of record CAJMSZ010000007.1, read on the forward strand.
CAATCCGCTTTGAAAACAGCGAGGCAAATGTGGATTTATCAAACAACCTTTGTGTAGCACTCTCAAATAAGCTTCCAAAATCCAGAATGCAGAGAGATTTGTCCGATTCTTCCAGCCAGAGAAACTTAGGGCTTGCTTTTGGATATTCGATTCAGGCAATCAGCGAAACGAAGAATGGGCTGGCAAAATGTGTGGTAAACAAGGAAAAGCTTGCAAGTGATTTGAATGAAAAATGGGAAGTACTGGCAGAACCAATTCAGACCATGCTTAGAAAGTATGGCGTACCAGATGCTTATGACACACTGAAAGCACTGACAAGGGGAAAGAATATTTCTAAAGAAGATATTTTGAAATTTGCAGAAGGGTTGGATATGCTTTCTGAGGAAGACCGGGATACTCTGGTTCATATGACACCAGCGTCCTATATCGGAAAGGCAGCACAACTTGCTGAGATTTCGTTGAAATAGCAGGATAGCACAGCAAATAAAGAAACGAAAAAATAAGGCTCTGTAAAGGAAAAAAAGTATAGACAGGACAGAAGATTCAGGAGGGTAAGCACATGGGTGGCTTTTTTGGAGTAGCTTCAAAAGAAGATTGCGTATTGGAACTTTTCTATGGGGTAGATTATCATTCTCATTTGGGAACAAGACGTGCAGGAATGGCTGTACACGGAAAAGACGGATTTAATCGTTCGATTCATAATATTGAAAACTCACCGTTCCGTACCAAATTTGAAAATGATGTGGCAGGAATGAAGGGAAATCTGGGAATCGGATGTATTTCCGATTATGATCCACAGCCACTGCTGATTCAGTCTCATCTGGGCAGCTTTGCAATCACAACTGTGGGAAAAATCAATAACGCGGAAGAGCTTATGAAAACACTGTATTCTAGCGAAAATGTACATTTTCAGGAAATGACAAGTGGACGGATTAATGCCACTGAGCTTGTGGCTGCATTAATCTGCAGGCAGCCTTCTATTTTAGAAGGGATTCGTTATGTGCAGGAAATTGTAGATGGCTCCATGTCACTCTTACTGATGACGAAAGATGGAATTTACGCAGCCAGAGATAAATATGGAAGAACTCCGGTTGAGATAGGAAAGAAAGAGAATGCTTATTGCATTTCTTTTGAAAGTTTCGCATATGTCAATCTTGGATTCACAGATTACAAAGAACTTGGACCGGCTGAGATTGTTTATGTGACACCAGAAGAAGTAAAGACTGTTGGAGAGTCAGGGGAGGATATGCAGATTTGTTCCTTCTTATGGCTTTATTATGGGTATCCGACTGCTTCTTATGAAGGGGTCAATGTAGAGGAAATGCGATATAAATGTGGCCGCATGCTGGCACGCAGGGATGGAGATTCCATCAAGCCGGATATGATTGCGGGAGTTCCTGATTCCGGTGTGCCACATGCGATTGGGTATGCCAACGAATCCGGCATTCCATATGCAAGACCATTTATCAAATATACCCCTACATGGCCGCGTTCTTTCATGCCGACCAATCAGGAACAGAGAAATCTGATTGCGCGTATGAAACTGATTCCTGTCAAAGAATTGATTGAAGATAAGAAACTGCTTCTAATTGATGACTCTATTGTACGTGGAACTCAGCTTCGCGAAACTACAGAATTTCTCTACAACAGTGGAGCAAAAGAAGTCCACGTAAGACCGGCATGCCCACCGCTTTTGTACGGTTGTAAATTCCTGAATTTCTCCCGTTCAAAATCGGAGATGGATTTAATCACAAGGAGAGTTATATGTGATCTTGAGGGCAGGACAGAGGTGCCGGAAGAGGTGTTACAGCAGTATGCAGACCCGGATCATCCGAAGTATCAGGCAATGCTGGATGAAATCTGTAAGAGACTGAATTTCACCTCTCTTCGTTTCCACCGTCTGGATGATATGATTGAGTCCATTGGACTTCCACCGGAGAAGCTCTGTACCTATTGCTGGAATGGAAAAGAATGCAAAGGACATTGTTGTCACTGTAAAAAATAATAAGGAAAGACATCATGCAAGATAAAGGTAAATTTATTGTATTTGAAGGAATTGACGGAAGTGGGAAGAGTACTCAGATCCGGCTTCTTTCAGAACACTTGAAGAAAGAAGGAATTTCCTGTCACACAACTATGGAGCCTACAGATGGCCCTGTTGGTTCCCTGATTCATCAGATTATGATTGGACGTATGAAGGTGGATAACAAGGTAATCGCATCCTTGTTTGCGGCAGATCGCTTAGATCATCTGCTAAATGAGGTAAATGGTCTTGTGGCGAAGATAGAGGCAGGTACAACCGTAATCAGTGACCGCTATTATTTGTCTTCCTATGCTTATCACAGTGTGGATATGCCAATGGAGCAGGTGATTGCCATGAATGCGCCAAGCAGAGATTTGCTGAAACCTGCACTGCATATTTTTGTGGATATTGACCCGGATACAGCAGTTGCCCGTATTGCAGCAAACAGACAGCATACGGAACTGTTTGAAAAGAAATCCCGTCTTGAAAAAACAAGAGAACAGTATCTGAATGTGATGGAAAAATTACAGGGAGAAGAGAACATTGTCATTATAAATGGAACGAAGCCTGTAGAAGAAATTGCAGAAGAAGTGTGGATGAATGTGAAGAAATTCTTTTAATTTATGGGAAAAAGAAAGTCGGCAAAATAACAGAAAGAAGTTATTTTGTCGGCATTTTTTTGCTCTTTATTTAGACAAAATATCAGAAAATATGAAAATAAAATACAAGTAGTTGTAAAATCGCGGAATCGTAGTATAATGATGTTATCGTGATAACTAAATGGAACAATATCATTTTGGAGGAGGGATAAAATGAGGAAAGATTTTACAATTGACAAGAAGAGTATTCAGGCAGTTTTCAGAAAAGACTGCATCTTATTAGCTGTTTTTCTGGCTGCTATGTGGTGTGTCCTGATACCGGTTCTTATGGCGGTTCTTGGACTTACGGATGATGGAATTGTGAAAGGTCTGTTCATAGGCATTGCCTGTCTGAGCGGTGGTGCACTTACCTGGGCCATGCTTGCGGTATATTTTCATATTCGGAATAATAAACAGGCGATATACACAGAAGAGCTGGAGAATCAGGCTCTGGCGGCCAAGAAGTAGAGAAGAGGAGAAGAGTTATGGATGCACGAGATAAAAATAAAGGGTGGAAAGAAAAGGTTCTGCTTGTTGTAGATATTTTTTTTGTGATGGTACTTTGTCTGGTAGTTCTTCTAATTACCATGTTGATACAGAACCATCTTGGTGGAGCAGATGTGAGTGGAGGATATGAGATACGTCTGGAGACCCTCATTCCGGTTATCATCGCAATTGTAGGGTATCTGTTGTTCCTGGTAAAAGGGGGCAAGAAGGGGCTTAAGGAAATCATAGATGCAGCATATGCGGATGAGAAAGATGAGGTGGAGTAAATGAGTATTTTTGCAATTATGAACTATGTTGCCTGGGCACTTTGCGCATTGATTGTGTTTTTGCTGGCAAAGGATATCTGGGGTGTCGAAAAGCAGCGCAAACTGGATGCGAAGGAGCAGTCTGACCGGGAAAAACAGGATTTATAGAGAGCTTGGAGGAAAGTGATATGGAAAAAGAAAAGAAAGAAACTACGTTATCCAAGGTTCTTGGACCAATGCATATCTGGGCATTGGGAGTGGGGATTGTTTTGGTGGGAGAGTTTATGGGATGGAATTATACCGTTGCAAAGGGCGGTTCTCTGGGCTCTCTGATTGCATTATGGACGGTGGCAATGTTCTATATTATGATTGTCATGATGAATACGGAAATGGGTTCTGTTATGCCGGAGGCAGGCGGTCAGTATACGATGGCGAAATATCTGCTTGGTCCGTTAGCAGCCTTTAATGTGGGTCTTATGCTGGTGTTTGAATATGCAATGCTGGAGGCGGCTGATGCACTGGTCGTAGGACAACTGTTAGAATCTCTGCATCCGGACATCAATGCACTACCATATATTATACTGAGCCTGTTGCTGCTGACCTATTTGAATTACAAAGGAGCTCATACTTCTCTGACCTTGAATTTTGTCATTACAGCGATTGCATTTGTTACATTGATTGTTTTATTATGCTCGACAAATTTCTGGGATGCACAGGCTACCCTTATAGATTTGAAGGCAATGACGGATGGACTTCCATTTGGCTATCTGGGAATTATCGCTGCCATGCAGTTCTCGGTATGGTTTTTCCTGGGAATCGAAGGAAGCGCGCTGGCAGCAGAGGAATGTCGTTCTGCCAGTCGTTCGATACCGGTAGGAGCAATGGTGGGACTTACCACTTTATTGATTGGTGCTACGATTACCTGGTTTGTATGCTCTGGATTGGTTCCGGCAGAAGAACTTGGAATTTCTGCTTATCCGTTATATGACGCAGCACTGGCAACCGGTAAATTGTATGTGATTGTAGCTTTGTTTGTGGGAACAATTATGGCATGCCTGGCCTCTGCGAATGGCTGTATTAATGATGCAAGCCGTGCCTGGTATTCATTGTCTAAGGATAAATTGATTCCAGACTTTTTTGCAGCTACACATCCCAAATATAACACGCCGTATCGCGCGATTGTCTTTCTGCTCCCTGTTTCTATGGCATTTGCATTTACTGGAATGTTGGATCAGGTTGTCGCGTTTTCTATTTTTTCGGCACTTTTGGTGTATGCGCTTACGATTGTGATGATGTTCCGGTTTCGGAAAATGTATCCTCTTGGAAGCATTGAGCGTGGATATATTTCACCGATTTTCCCGGTTCCTGCCATCATTGCAGGTATATTGATTATATTTATTTTTGTAGGCACTTATCTGGGGTACTGGGTAAATATGCTGGGCGGAATTGCATTTTATTTTCTGGCATCACTCTGGTTCCTGAAGAGAAGAGCGAAGTTTATTGATAAGGAAGAATTTATAAAGGCAGGGGCTTCGAAATGGCCGAAGCCAGAGATCAAATAGTGATATAGGATATAAGTACAACTTTAGAAAAGGCATGAATCGTAGGAATCGATTCATGCCTTTTCTCTATAAATAAATATTTTATTCCAAAACTGCTCCGGAAGGAATTACGGAACCTTCTTCTTCGCTGTTGTCTTCGTTTTCAACAACATTTGCTTTGTCGTATTTCTTGAATACGATGGAACCAACAAATCCTGCAACAGAACCACCGATGATACCAAGTACAATTGAGATGATAACCTTCACTGGTGCGTTGAATGCAAATGGAGCAAGAAGTCCAGGAATTGGAGAAGCTGTTCCAGGTGCATTATTGATGATACCAAGCGCTGCGGCTGCAAGTCCTGCTAATCCGCCACCAAAGAAGTTTGATACGAAAATCGGAATTGGATTTGCAGTAATAATGTTTGCCTGAGTGAGAGGCTCTAACATAACAGCGATTACGTTACTTCTATCTCCGAAATGAAGACGTTTGAAGATAAGTCCATTTGTAAAGGAACCACCAACACAAGCGATAGACGCAATACCCATTGCAAGTCCATCAAGACCAAGCATAGCAGTAAGAGCCATGGAGCTAAGCGGTGAAGTACAAATCATCTTCATAATTCCACCAAGTAAGAATCCCATAACCAGTGGAGACTGTGTAGCGGCTGCGGAAATAGTTTTTCCGATTGTAAGTAATGTAGAGTTAACAACTGGGTCAACTGCGAAAGCAATTGCTCTTGCAAGTGGTGCCACCATTAATGCACCGGCAATTAAGTTAAGACCTTCAGGAAGTTTCTTTTCGATATAAGGTGAAACAAGACCTACAATATAGCCAGCTACGAAACCAGGGAGAATACCATATCCTCCGCAGGCAAGTCCGGCAACAACTGCCAATACCGGGTTAGCACCCATTCCAATTGGAACTAAGATTGCAGAGGCAACTCCGCCAAGACTACCGGCTGTAACACCAACTTCCTTAAAGAAAGCAAGTCCAAACAAGTCACCGGTAATGTAACTGTGAATTGCTTCTACTAAGAAAGAAGCGACTGCCGCATTTGCCATACCAGACATAGCGTCAGAACCTTTCGGCATTTTCATACTAAAAAGTGAAAACAGTGCTAAAACAAGCAGCAACAAAGCCATACCAGATAAAATAGTTAACATAATGAAAAATCCCTCCTAAATTAACACATCATTTGTTTGATAAAGTGAAAACTCCAACAACATTCACACAATAATCGGTTGTTGTTTCTATGCCTGCATTGTAAGAGGGTAGTTTCAAAAAAATACAAAAAGTTTCAAAACAAAAATAGAATTTTTGAAAATTATCTAAAAAAATCAACAATCCTCGCATGAAAGAACCAGTGCATTCAGAAAATTTTTGATTTTCACATTGCCATGACGTACACTTTTACCCCTGATATGGTCCATTTCACGTCTAATTTGCTCAAAATTATATAAAGTGTTTGAATATTCTGTAAAAATGTCATTATAATAGTCTTCAATTCCGAGATTTGCCAGATTAACCATACCCATATTAGCAGTTCTTCGGATACGCTGCTCCATAGATTTTGGGTTGTCACTGAACTGACTGCACAATTGGTTCAAAGTAAGGTCTTCCATTTGTTCGTTGTGTTCAATTAAATAATCCACAAGGGTGATAATATCACGGCTTCCTTTTTCTCCAATGATACCAAGACGCTGCAAAATAGTTTTTAATTTTGCTATATGAGGTTTTTCAGCAGCCTCTGCGTCAGAAAGTGAAGAGGAACCCGCAATGGATGGGGTTCCTATCTGATTTGAGAAAATACTCTGCACCTGTTTTAACGTTCTATGCGCTGTAATAGATGCAGTAACAGACTTAATGACAGATTCTACTTCAATACTGTTAATTGGTTTCTGAATATAGAATTCGACACCATTTTCATAAGCCTGGGAAATCATGTCCTTGGAGGACACCTGGGAAAGCATAATAAAGGCGGTGTCCGGGAGGAGTATGCGGGCCTGTTTGACCAGGGCAATTCCGTCTATTTCAGGCATTAAAAGATCTACGATCACAATATCAGGATGGATTTGTGTAAAATCGTCTAAAGCATCCACACCGCAGGAGGCAGTACCACACAATTCTCCTAGATTCCGGTCCCGGATGATTAATTTTAAAATATTAATAATGTTTCGGTCATCGTCGATTAAATAGAGTTTCATTTGGTTTCTCCTTTCCAGTGTGTTTGGGGAATATGAATGGTAAAAACAGTCTGTCCAGGCTGTGAAGTAGCCCGAATGACACCGTGCCACTGGTTTTCCACTAAATCCTTTACCAGATTAAGTCCCAGACCTCGGTTGACTTCACCGGTATCATAATTGATTTTGGTGGAAAATCCCGGATAAAAAATCTGTTCTAAGTCTTCCGGTGAAATACCTGGTCCGTCATCTTCTACTTTGAAAATATAAAAACTATCATCAGAGGTTTCACTGATTTTAATATGAACATCTGGTTTTACAGAAGCTTCAATGGCATTGTTCAGAAGATTACGCATGACAGACATGAAAAAATAATGCTTGTCTGTGTACAAATTTTCTTCTATCTGAATGTCAAGCGATAATTGTTTCCCTTCTGGAAGAGAGGCATTCAGACTATTGTCCAATACTTGGAAAATATCAGACAGATACATTCCTTCGTCAGTTAAGTTCAAATCCAGAGCTTCGGAAATTCCGCGAAGAATCAAAGCATACTCTTTTTTGAGCTCATGAACATCTTTTGCGACATTTAAAGCCTTGCGGGAGAGCTCCTCATTAATATGAGCCTCTTCCATTTCCTGGAATAGTTTATAGGATATGTTCATTGTCTCTTCAATCATTTTGCTGTCTTTCTGCATCAGGACTACTTCGTCATTTAATTTAGAAATCAAAAGAAGCAGTCTCTGGTAACGTTGTGCGTGTTCGTGCTTGAGAAGACTGAATTTATAATAGCGGAGACAGAACAGCAAAAACCAAATGCACATAGAACGTAACAGTGCGACAAGAATGATACTAAAGTAGTAATTCTGTGTAAAGCCAGAAACACTCTGACGGAGCAGTACTTCTGCAAAATTGGAAAGAAAGTCACAGAAAAATAATGTCATTGGGGCTGTGAGCGACAGCTCATAATTTTTCTTCCGGCAATAGGTATAAAAAAGAAATCCATAAATAAGGTAGAATACCATTTCCGGAAAGTAGGAAAGTATGTTCCATGTGCCAGTGCTTAACCAGTGCAGAATTGTTCTGGACGCAAGGACCCCGATGGCAGACAGATATGTGACCGGAATAATTGGATATTCCCCAAAAAGAATGACAGAAATAGAAAACACAAAAATTCCGATTGAAATTCGAAAATCACTGTTAAAAAGATTAAAATAGATTTGCGCTCCAACAATCACGGCAACACTGATTCCCAGAACCTGTGTAAGATTGGATATTTTCTTGTTTGTAAGCATAAATGTTTCCCTCCATAAAATAATATTTTCCTCCATGCTTAGTTGTGTGTTAAAATGATAATGCTTTGGATTGTCCGGTACTTGTATGGTATCAATCCCATGACTTACTTATATTATAGGAAAAAGCGATTGTATAAGCAAGAAATTTGTCATGTCTGTAAGCATATATTTGAGAATGTATTGGGAGGAGGGAGTTGTTTCTTAACCCTATTTTAACTATTAAAATGCTATACTTTAGATATCTGGAGGAAATTGAATGAGAAAAAAACATGGGGTATTGCAGGATGCCGGATTTACGGTTATCATTTTATGTCTGTTTATCGGGATAGATGCGGGGATTACGAACATTCTAGGAGTAAATTCATTGGTTGCCGCTATTTTTACATTAGCCGTATTCATTATCTCGTTGTATACGGAAGGATACATATATGGACTGGTGGCATCGATGATAAGTATGTTTGTGGTGAATTTTGCCTTCACTTTTCCATATTTGAAATTTAATTTTATCATAACTGAGAATCTGGTTTCTGCGGTGATTATGTTGGTGGTTGTATTTATGACCAGTGCACTTACAACGAAGCTGAAGCAGCAGGAAAAGGTTCGGGCAGAGGCTGAAAAGGAGAAGATGCGTGCAAATTTACTCCGTGCCGTTTCCCATGACCTTCGGACGCCACTTACCACTATTTATGGTTCCAGTTCTGCCATGTTGGAGAATTATTATGAATTGTCCAATGAAGAGAAGATTGAACTGGTACAAGGGATTAAGGAAGACGCGGAATGGATGACCGGTATGGTGGAAAATCTATTATCCGTCACAAGGATTGGGAATAATAGAGTGGAACTAAAAAAAACACAGGTAGTATTGGAAGAATTAATTGACAGTGTTCTGATCCGATTTCAGAAGAAGTATCCCAGCCAGCCGGTGGACGTGGAAATACCAGATGATTTTATCAGTATCCCTATGGATGCGGTCTTGATCACACAGGTTCTGGTGAATATGCTGGAGAATGCAGTTCTCCATGCAAAGGGAATGACGAAGCTCTCTCTTCATGTACATACGGAGGAAGATGAGGTAGTATTTGAAGTAATAGATAATGGATGTGGAATACCGGATATCCGAAGAAAAGAAATTTTCACAGGATTTTTTGAGGAAAAGGAGCTTCCGGTTGATAATAAGAAGCGAAGTATGGGCATTGGACTTTCAGCCTGTGCTTCTATTATTAAGGCACATGATGGAGAAATTGAAATGGAAAATCTTCCGCAAGGAGGATGCTGTTTCCGATTTAAGCTAAAGATGGAGGAAAATCCCAGTGAGTAACAATAGATATAAAGTACTGATTGTTGAAGATGAAGCAAATATTTGTAATATAGTAAGGGCTGTCCTTACCATGAATGATTATCAGGCATTTGAAGCACACAGTGTAAAAGAGGGGAAAATGATGTTTTTCTCTTACTCACCGGATTTAATCCTTCTGGATTTGGGGCTTCCGGATGGGGATGGAATTGAACTTATTAAGATAGTGAGAGACGAATATGCTACCCCGATTATAGTGTTGTCAGCACGGACGGATGAAAAGGATATTGTGCTTGCACTAGATGCAGGAGCAAATGATTATATTACGAAGCCTTTTGGTACGGGAGAATTGCTGGCACGTGTGCGGGCCACTCTTCGCAGTTCCCACCAGTATGGGGCAAATATCAGTGAATCCGGCAGAAAATTCTGCTTGGATGATTTGGAGATTAATTATGAGGAAAGAGAAGTTACCGTTGCCGGCAATTCGGTGAAGCTGACACAGACAGAGTACAATATTTTGGTGCTTCTTTCTTCTAATGCAGGAAAGGTCATGACCTATGCAGAAATCATTCGTGAAGTATGGAAATGGGCAGATTCTGGAAGTGTCAAGAAATTACAAGTAAACATGGCAAATATTCGGAAAAAGCTTGGGATTAAGCCGGGAACAAACCAGTATATAACCAACCAACTGGGTGTGGGATATAAAATGAATATTAATTAATGAAGATCGGCTCTTGTGTGATACATTCGTATCAGAGGGCCGATTTGTATTTACGCGAGCAACGAGCCAAAGTCCGTGCTTGCACGAGACCTTGGCGACTGCCGCGATAACTTGAGAAACTCGCGAAGCGTGTTTCTCATAGTTTACGCAAGCAACGAGGCAAAGTCTGTGTCTGCACAAGGTCTTGTCGACTGCCGTGATAATTTGAGAATCTGGCGGAGCGCGATTCTCATAGTTTGGAAATGACCTGGAAAAGCACTATGGGATATGGGCGGAAACGATTGACAATAGCAGGCAAGTCCGTGTATCATAACAGCATGAGAGGCATTTCCTCTCTGTGTGATTAAGATGACAGACAGAAGATAAGGCATAATAATAGAATCAGATTAGAAAGATGGGTGAAGAAGGATGTACATGGATGAGTACAAACGATGGAAAGAAGCGAATCTGGAGGATGGGGAGCTGAAGAAAGAACTGCTTTCCATTGACGGAAATGAGGAAGAAATAAAAGAACGTTTTGCTGTTGCGTTAAAGTTTGGTACAGCGGGACTTCGTGGAATCCTGGGAGCAGGAACGAACCGCATGAACATTTATGTGGTGCGCCAGGCAACCCAGGGACTTGCAAATTGGGTAAAAGCCCAGGGTGGAAGCCAGCTTGTTGCAATCAGCTATGACAGCCGGATCAACAGTGATGTGTTTGCGAAAAATGCGGCTTGCGTGCTGGCGGCCAATGGAATCAAAGTGCGTATTTACGATGCGCTGATGCCGGTTCCGGCGCTGAGCTTTGCAACTCGTTATTATAAGGCGAATGCAGGAATTATGGTAACTGCTTCCCACAATCCATCGAAATATAATGGATATAAAGCATATGGCCCGGATGGATGTCAGATGACGGATGAGGCGGCCAATGCGGTTTATGCAGAAATCCAGAAAACAGATGTCCTTGACGGAGCGAAGATGATGAACTTTGAAGATGGACAGAGTGCAGGACTTATTGAATATGTAGAAGATGCATGCAAAGAAGCGTTATATGAATCAATCGAGGCATGCAGTGTTCGACCGGGGCTTTGCAAGACAGCAGGACTTAAGCTGGTTTATTCTCCACTGAATGGAAGTGGTCTTGTGCCGGTGACAAGAATTTTGAAAGACATCGGTGTGAAGGATGTGACAATTGTTCCAGAGCAGATGTATCCGGATGGAAATTTCCCGACTTGCCCATATCCGAATCCGGAAATTTTTGAAGCACTGAAACTGGGACTTGAACTGGCAGAAAAGTCAGGGGCAGATTTGATGCTTGCCACAGACCCGGATGCAGACCGTGTGGGAATTGCCATGAAGTGCCCGGATGGAACCTATGAACTGGTAACCGGAAATGAAATGGGTGTTCTTCTGCTGGATTACATTTGTGCTGGACGGATGGAAAATGGCACGATGCCGGAACATCCGGTGGCTGTAAAATCCATCGTATCTACACCCCTTGCAGACGCAGTAGCAGCACATTATGGGGTGGAACTCCGGAATGTACTTACTGGTTTCAAATGGATCGGGGACCAGATTGCCAAATTGGAAGAAGCAGGAGAAACCGAACGGTTTATCTTTGGATTTGAAGAAAGCTATGGATATCTGGCCGGACCATATGTGCGTGATAAAGATGCAGTGGTAGGTTCCATGCTGATTTGTGAGATGGCAGCTTATTATCGCAGCAAGGGTTCTTCTATGAAAGAACGTCTGGAAGAAATTTATGCGGAATATGGACGGTATCTGAATCAGGTAGACAGCTTTGAATTTCCAGGTCTTTCGGGGATGGAGAAGATGGATGAGATTATGGCAGGATTACGTGAAAATCCGCCAAAGGAATTTGCTGGTTATGCTGTTGTGAAAGCGACAGATTACAAGAATGCGGAAGAAACCGGACTTCCTTCCGCAAATATTCTGTTTTACCGTTTGGAAGATGGTGCAACTGTTATTGTACGTCCGTCAGGAACAGAACCCAAAATTAAAACATACTTTACTACACTTGGCAAGAATCTGGCAGAGGCAAAAGCACAGAAAGAGAAACTGGCAGAGGCGCTGAAACCGCTTATGGCATAAGCACAGAAAAATGGCAGTAATAGGATAACAAACAGGAGTTGAAATCTTGAGAAAGATTCAACTCCTGTTTTCGTGGTACGACAGGCATTTTATTTCATCTGAGCAGAATAATCCTTCAGTGCTTGTAGTGCTTCTCTTGACATAGGAAAGACTGCAATCAGATTAAAGATGGTCATCAGTCCGACACCGATATCGCCCAAATCCCAGACAAAGGTGTATGTAGATAACCCTCCGACAAATAACATGACCAGGGCAAGCACCTTGTAAAGTGTCTGGAATACCCATTTATCTCCGAACAGGTAGGCTACATTGGAACGGGCATAGAATAGAATTCCGATAAAGGTGGAAAAGCTGAACATCCATAAAGTAACCGTTGTAAAAATCACTCCTGCATTTCCAAAATGATAATGCATGGCAGTCTGCAAAAGTTCCATGCCGGAAAGTCCTTCCAGAAGGCTGGCAGGCGCAAGAAGCATAATCATTGCCGTGCAGCTGCAGATAAGAATCGTGTCAATCAACACGCCAAATGCCTGAAACAGGCCTGCTTTTGCCGGATGACTGACATCGGCTGCGGCTGCCGCACACGGGGCAGAGCCGGAACCTGCTTCGTTGGAGAAGAGTCCGCGTTTGACTCCATTCATCAGAGCAGCACCGAAACCTCCGGCAACTGCCTGTCTCAGACCAAAGGCTTCCTCGAAAATACGCTGGAAAACAAAAGGAAGCAAAGTCATATTTTTGATAATAATAAAAATGGAAATCAAAAAATAAAATGCAGCCATTACCGGAACAATAATATCCAATACTTTTACCGTTGCATTTTTCCGCAACACGATGACTGTAGCCAGTCCCACAAGAAGAATAGTCGAAAAAAGCGGCGGGATGGCAAATGCATTATAAAAGGCAGAGGATACGGAATTGCTGATAACCTGACTGACTCCGCACCAACAGAGCAGGCCGGACAGGGCAAACAGGACACCGATGATACTGCGTTTTTTTCCTTTTGCAAAAAAATCATGGATATAATAGGCCGGACCGCCCCGGTATCCTCCGTATAAGGGGTCAGGCTGCTTATGAAGCTGGGCCAGTGTAGCTTCCACAAAGGCGGTAGAGGAACCAATTAAAGCAGTGAGCCACATCCAGAATACAGAACCTGCGCCACCTACGGAAATAGCCGCAACTACACCGACCATATTTCCCATACCCACCCGTGTAGCTGTAGAAACAATCAAAGCCTGCACACCGGAAAGGGCATGCTTGTCTATTGTGCGTTTTTCTAAAGAAATCCGGAGCATTTCCTTAAAATAACGAACAGGGAGAAAATGTGTCCGAAGGGTAAAGTATAGCCCTGTCGGAATCAGCAGCAGCACCAGAAGGGAAATACCAATGGAGGAACCGCCCGGCAGAGAAATGGAAAATAAATCACCCCAAAGTAGATTGTAAAAGAAATAAATAAATTTCATATTAATAAACCTCATACTTACCATAACATTGTGTATGATGAAATACATCAAACATCTTCAAGTATATAATAGAAAACGGATTTTGTCGAGTATCCATCCGGTCTTCAGTTCTGTACATTTCCTAACCGATTTGGTATAATCATAGATAAAAGAACGGGTGGAAAAGGAGGGGAACGATGTATCGCATTTTAGAATGGAATCCGCAGTTAAAGAACTTTGAGAGTGACATCCAGCTTCGGATGAAGCAATATGAAGATACAAAGGAGCGGCTGTTGGGCAGGAGACTTACACTGGATGAATTTGCTAATGGTTCTGCGTATTTTGGAATTCACCGGACAGACGATGGATGGGTGTACCGTGAGTGGGCACCCGGAGCACATCAGATGTATCTGATGGGAGAATTTAATCAGTGGAATCAGACCGAATATCCTATGAAACGTTTGGAAAATGGCATATGGGAGCTTTATTTGCCGGGCAAGGATGCATTATGGGACGGATGTAAGATTAAAGCTGTAGTCGATGCCAATATGCAGAGAACGGAACACATTCCGCTTTATGCGAGACGTGTAGTGCAGGATAAGGAAACCATTACATGGTGTGCAGAAGTGGTAGATGATGCAAAGACATTTCCGTGGACAGATGAGAAGTTTCAAGGGGAAGAGGAACTCTATATCTACGAGGCACATGTGGGAATGGCTCAGGAAGAAGGGAAAATAGGTACTTATCGGGAGTTTGCGGATAAGATACTTCCACGTGTGAAAGAGGCAGGATATAATACAATTCAGCTTATGGCAATCATGGAGCACCCTTACTATGGCAGTTTTGGTTATCAGGTTTCCAGCTTTTTTGCTGCGTCCAGCTGGTTTGGAAAACCCGAAGATTTGAAATATCTGGTAAATCAGGCACATGAGATGGGAATCCGCGTTCTGCTGGATGTGGTACATTCTCATGCGGTAAAAAATACAGCCGAGGGTATCAATCAGTTCGATGGTACCACATGGCAGTTTTTCCATGAAGGGGAAAAGGGTGAGCATCCGGCATGGGGAACCAAATGCTTTAATTATGGGAAAGATGAGGTGATTCATTTTCTTCTTTCCAATCTGAAGTTCTGGATGAGGGAATATCATTTTGATGGGTTCCGCTTTGATGGAGTGACTTCCATGATTTTCCATGATCACGGACTTGGCTCTAGCTTTGATGACGACCATAAATATTTTTCCTTAAACACGCATATCGAGGCACTTACCTATCTACAGCTTGCCAATGAGCTGATTCATGGAATCAATCCGAAAGCCATTACAATCGCAGAAGATATGTCAGGAATGCCAGGAATGGCGCTTCCGGTTTCCGATGGTGGAATCGGCTTTGATTACCGTCTGGGAATGGGGCTTCCGGATATGTGGATCCGTACCATTAAGGAAAAGCGGGATGAAGACTGGAACATTGGCGGTATGTGGGGAGATATGTGTCTGCGCAGGCCGGGAGAGCATACGGTAGCCTATGTGGAAAGCCATGATCAGGCTCTGGTTGGGGACAAGACCTTGATTTTCCGTCTGGCAGATGCCAGAATGTACACGGACATGGACAAGGCCTGTCACAATGTTGTGATTGACCGGGCGATTGCACTGCACAAGATGATCCGTCTGTTTACCATGGCAGGGGCAGGTGAAGCTTACCTGAATTTTATGGGGAATGAATTCGGACATCCGGAGTGGATCGATTTTCCAAGGGAAGGAAATGGCTGGAGCTTTCATTATTGCCGCAGGCAGTGGAGCCTTTTGGACAATGGTTATCTGAAGTATCAGTGGCTGGGAGTATTTGACCGGGATATTGTGGCGCTCACCAAGAAGAATCATATTTTCAGACAGCAGATGGCGAACCTGCTGCTCTTAAAAGAGCCGGAGAAAATAATTGCATTCTATCGGAATGGACTGGTGTTTGCACTGAATTTCCATCCATCTAAGTCTTTGGATCATGTGCTGATTCCGGTGCCACGGAAAGCAGATTATACGCTGGAACTTTCCAGTGACGATGTAAAATACGGAGGGCAGGGGCTGATGGAGCACATGACCTATCCTGTGAAAGAGTTTGAAGGCAGATATTATATGGAAGTGTATTTGCCGGCAAGGACAGCCGGAGTGTGGAAAGAAGCGAGTACTGCTGAGGGCAGAAAAGTGAAGAACGGTAAGAAGAAATAAAAATTAGAAATGGAAAGGCTGAAGTTTTGCGGAAATCTAATCGCAGACGTCAGTCTTTTCTTGTTTTTTAAAGTGAATTATGTTATCCTCTGTCATAAGCATTATTTTTCTAAAATCAATTCGCACAAATCAGATAACATCTATTTTTATTCAATTGGAAATCAGAATGCTTAATCTCAAATATCAACACAAATGAACAGCAGGAGGAGTATGCCTATGGGAAAAAGCGACACAGCTTTAGTTACGTGGTTTGGCAACAAGAAACGATTCGCAGATTTGTATAATGGAAGTGTGTTTCAAGGAGAGCAGGTTGTGGAGGCAGAACAATTAGAAGCAGAGCAGACGTCGGCAAAAGAATTAGTGGAAGGAAGAGAAGGTATTTTGCGCGACGTGGAGCGTAATCGGGATATCTATATGATGGACTGAGTTACGCGGAACAGATACGTGAGTTGAGGACAAAGAACAAAGTAAAGAAGAACAAGGGCGCGGACGAGTTCCTCTCCGGAATAAGCAAAGAAGATAAGCTGTATCCGGTTATTACACTGGTGTTTTATTATGGAGATAAGGCATGGGACGGAAGCAAAGACCTACATGGGCTTTTAAAGGAATCTTCGAATCCAAAGATAAGAGAGGTGGTGGAACGAATGGTTCCAAATTATCACATCAATCTGCTGGATATTAACAGTTTAGAAGATACCAGTTTGTATAAAACGGATTTACAAGTAGTTTTTGGAATGCTAAAATATAAGAAAGACAGAAAGAAAATAGAAAAGTATATGCAGGAAAATTCCGAATTTTTCCGGCATGTAGATATAGATACCTACAATGTGTTGAGAGTATTACTAAAGGCAGAAAAGCAGATGGAAGCGTTGAAAGGTCAGGAGGAAGTCGATATGTGTGAAGCATTACAGGAAATTTTTGATGATGGAAAAGAAGCTGGAAGGTTGGAAGGCGAGAAAATTGGAAAATCTCAAGGAAAGATGGAGTTATTATTAGAGCTAGTAAAAGAAGGTGACCTGGATGTTTCCCGTGCGGCAGCTAAGGCGGGAAAGACAGAAGAGGAATTCCGGGAATTATTGAAATAAAGCTTTGGGGCCTGTGGATCACCACAGACCCCTATTTAAGTTATTCCAATATACGGTTATTGGCCTATTTCTTGCTTGAGAAAACAAATCCCATGAAACGGATAAATGTGTAAATCACAAGTATCGTTGCGATGATCGTTTCTACAAGTACAACTGGTTTTAAGATTGGAAGTGACTGCTCCATCTTTAGAAGGCAAGCCATAGTCTGCTTTGTTGCAATTGCGGTGATTACAAATGGGAATGTAAATGCAGCATAGCTAGGATAGAATTTCAGCTTTAAGTATCCAATTGCTTTTACCAGTGCAATGACATAGATGACAGTTGAAACTGCCAGCATTGCAAGTAGGAATGTTCTTGATTTTGGTGTTACAGACTGTACATAACCAGCGATACAAAGACTTGTAGGAGCTGCGTAGATACAGAACAGTGGCTGAGCCGGTTCAGGAACGTTCGGGCATTTTACATAGCGAATCGTTACCAGGATCAGCAATGCAATCAGTGTCACGAAACCAAACCAGAAAGCGGCTGTTCCGACAGCTAACTGTTCATATGCAGGTGCAGTTACCGCAGCAACAGCGATTCCTACATATTATAATACAACCTCATCTGAATCTTTTTCTTTTTTTGCAACCCTGTGGCTTTCGATAATCAGCCGGACTGTCCGGTACAGGAAGACTTTATACTCTTCAATCGGAAGAGGTTCCTTATATAATATAGAATTATATCCCGCAGAACCTGCAAGCTCGACAATGGTGAACAGCATGACATTTACGTTTTCATAGATATAATCATCTTCTTCCACAAGCGCAAGGAAATTATCATAGATTTCATTTTCCACAGCTTCTCCGGTAAACAATGTGGTACGAAGCGCACCCATGACCAGATTCTTGGAAATAAAATTCAGAAGTGGAAGGTCTTTGACTAAATCATCAATAATGTGGTCGATGATGAAGATTAACTGACTTTCCAATCCAGTAACATGCGCTTCATTCATTGCCTTGCCGGCTTTATGGAACAACTCACAGGTCTTGTGGGCAACCAGGTTGTTTTTGATGTCGTATTTGTCTTTAAAATAAAGATAAAAGGTTCCCTTTGCAACACCGGCCTGTTTGACAATGTCGGAGATTGCCGTAGAATTAATTCCCTTGGTCGTGAATAATTCATAAGCCGTGTTCAAAAGGGCAAGTTTTTTTTGCTTTTTGTTTTCGTCTACTTTACCCATTTCATTCACCTCATATTGATAATTATAACCAATAAAACAGAGATTGCAATATCTCAGAATAAAAAATGACCAAAAGTCATAAATTTTATAAAAAACTATTGACTAACGGTCATTTTTGGTATATAGTGCTACTTGAATAAATGACCGATGGTCATAAAAAGTCAGAAAAATGAAAGGAAGTCAGAGAAATGGTTAAAGTTGGGAAAAAAATTGTAAAGTACAGAGTTGCAATTCTGATTGCGTCTGTATTACTTCTTATCCCTTCCGCATTAGGGTATTTAGGCACCAGAATTAATTATGATGTTCTTACCTACCTGCCAGAAGATATTGAGACAATGCAGGGACAGGACATTATGGTAAATGATTTCGGAACTGGTGCTTTTTCTATGCTGATTGTAGATGGCATGGAGTCGAAAGACGTAGCAAAATTAAAGGAACAGATTGAGCAGGTTGATCATGTGAAAAATGTTCTGTGGTATGATTCCATTATGGATATTTCGGTTCCGGAGAGTATGCTGCCGCAAAAATACTATGATGTATTTAATTCCGAAACAGGAACAATGATGGCGGTATTCTTTGATGAATCCACATCGGCAGACGGCACGATGAATGCCATCACAGAGATTCGTAAGATTGCAGGAAAGCAGTGCTTCATCAGTGGTATGTCAGCCATCGTAACAGATACGAGAGATTTGGCAGAGAAGGAAACACCGCTTTATGTACTGATTGCAGTTATCTTATCTTGTATCGTGCTCGGTATTACAATGGATTCTATTGTAGTTCCGGTATTGTTCTTGTTAAGTATCGGTATGGCGATTGTATATAACTTAGGAAGTAACTATTTCTTTGGAGAGATTTCTTATATTACGAAAGCACTTGCAGCGGTATTGCAGCTCGGTGTTACAATGGACTACTCTATTTTCCTGATGCACAGTTATCAGGAACAGCAGAAGAAGTGTGGCGGAGATAAGAAAGAAGCTATGGCAAATGCCATTGCACAGACCTTCTCTTCTGTAGTAGGAAGTTCTGTTACAACCGTTGCCGGATTTATCGCACTTTGCTTTATGAGCTTCACATTAGGAAAAGATATTGGTATCGTAATGGCGAAAGGTGTTATCATCGGTGTCATTGCCTGTGTAACTATTTTGCCATCCTTAATCCTTACTTTTGATAAGCTGATTGAAAAGACCAGTCATAAACCGTTGATTCCGAATATCAACCGGTTATCTGATAAAGTAACAAAGCATTATTTGGTATATGTAGCCATTTTCCTGGTTTTATTATTCCCGGCTATTTACGGAAATAATCACACCAGCGTATATTACAATCTGGATGAAACTCTTCCAAAGGATTTACCAAGTATCATCGCAAATGATAAATTAAAAGAAGATTATGATATGAACTCTACCCATATTTTACTGGTAGATAGTTCTGTATCTTCAACCGATGTCAACAAGATGTTGAAGGAAATTGATAATGTAGATGGTGTCAAATGGACATTGGGTCTTGACAGCCTTGTGGGACCTGGAATCCCTTCTGACATGCTTCCGAAGAAGCTGACCAGTATGTTGAAGAATGACAAGTATCAGATGATTATGATTAACTCCGTTTATAAGACAGCATCCGATGAGGTAAATGCTCAGGTCGATGAAATTAATAAGATTATTAAGAAATATGATGAAAATTCATTGTTAGTCGGTGAAGCTCCACTGACAAAGGATTTGATTGATATCACAGATATCGATTTCAAGATGGTAAGCGCGGTTTCCATTGGTGTTATCTTTGTTATCATTATGTTGCTGTTTAAGTCTATCAGCTTGCCAATCATCCTGGTTGGTGTTATCGAATTTGCCATTTTCGTAAATATGGGTATTCCATATTACACAGGAACAGCACTTCCGTTTGTGGCATCCATCGTAATCGGTACGATCCAGCTTGGAGCGACTGTGGATTATGCGATTTTGATGACCACGAGATATCGTACCGAACGTTATAACGGTGCAAGCAAGAAGGATGCCATCACCATTGCACATAAAGCATCTGCACAGTCCATCATCGTAAGTGCACTTAGCTTCTTTGCAGCAACCTTTGGTGTAGGTATGTATTCCAATATTGATATGATCAGTTCTCTTTGCGTATTGATGGCGAGAGGAGCTATCATCAGTATGATCGTAGTAGTATTTATTTTACCATCCATGTTCATGGTATTTGATAAAGTCATTGTTAAGACCAGCAAGGGATTCCTTCCGAAGAAGACGGATGCGGATGGTAAGGTTCAGAGTAACAAAGCGCAGGCATAATAGGAGGTTACGGATATGAAAACAAAGAGTATGAGAAGAATGGCTGCTGCCATGGCAGTTGTAGTTGCAACCGGAATGGCTGCAAACTGTGGATATCAGAGAAATGTGATTGTAGCAAGGGCAGCAGATGTGAATACAAAACAGTTGGTTGCAGCAAACACTACTTCTGATAAGAAGAGCAGCAAGAAAGAAACCAGTGGAACGACAAAAGAAGAATCTGTTTATGTAAAGGCAGATCCGTCTGGAACGGTAAAGACGACAACGGTCACAGAATGGCTGAAGAATACCGGAAACGGAACACTTGCAGATATTTCTGATTTGAAGGATATCAAGAATATCAAAGGGGATGAAGAATTCCAGACATCAGGATCTGATATCACATGGACAGCAAATGGAGATGACATTTACTATCAGGGAACATCGGATAAGGAACTTCCAGTAGGTGTATCTATTACCTATAAACTGGATGGAAAAGAAATCAGTGCCGAAGATTTGAAAGGGAAAGATGGTAAGGTCGAAATCCATATCAAATACACCAACAAGGCCAAAGGAACAAAGAATGTAAATGGAACAGACGAAGAACTCTTCACACCATTTACCATGATCACAGCAATGCTGCTTCCGGCAGATAAATACGAAAATGTTCAGATTGATAATGGTAAGGTTATCTCCGATGCAGAACGTCAGATTGTAGTCGGACTTGGTTTCCCTGGATTACAGGATAGCCTGAATCTGGAAGACAGCGACATTGAGATTCCGGAAGAAGTTACCATTACTGCTGATGTCAAAGACGCTTCTATTGAACCGTCTATTACAGTAGCCACAACAGATTTCCTTCAGGATGTTGATTTAGATGATATGGATGAGCTTTCTGGTTTGAGTGAATCCATGGACGAATTAGATGATGCAACGAACCAGTTGGTAGATGGTTCTAAGGAGGCAGCAGACGGAGCAAGTCAGCTCGCAGAAGGTGCCGGAACATTAAAAGACGGAACTTCACAGCTTGCAGCAGGTGTGAGTACACTGGTAAGCAAGATTCCAACATTGGTAAACGGAGTTACTGCACTGGATAACGGTGCAAGTTCCATGCAGACAGGCGTTGGTACCCTTCAGGCTTCTGTAGACCATAAAGCACAGAGTGAAGAAGACCAGTCCGGACTGGTAGAAGGAGCTGAGAACCTGAATAATGGCGTGAATGATTATACAAATAGTGTCGCAAATATGCAGGCAAAGATGGAAGCTGGAAAGATGACAACAGGTGCGGAAACATTAGCATTTCGTGCAAGTCAGTTAGCTTCCGCTTTAACAAATGCGCAGACAGGTGTAAATGATTTAAAAACAGCTTCTACAAACATGAAACAACTGACAGATGGAATAAAACAGGCAGTAGCAGGGATGAGCCAGCAGGTAGCGGCTCTTCACGGAACCGTTGTTGTAAATTCCGGATTTGAAAAGTCAGTTTCTGAAGCAGATGTGATTGATACAGAAGCATTAAGTGCAGCACTTTCCAATGCAGGTCTTACAGATGAGCAAAAGACAGCAGTCATGGAAGCGGTAAAGAATAATACAAAATCATCCGTAGCAGTTACCACAGATGATTTGAACAAAGCAGTGGAAGCAGGAAAAATCACAGCTAGTGTAGATACAACTGGAGTACAGACAGTTGCGGGTACATTGAGTGAATTGTCTAAAAATGCATCTGTCCTTGCAACAGGTATTGATACAGGTGTTACTACTTTGAAATCAAATATGGACGGTGATGGTACTGCAGAAAATCCAGGTGCAGTAGCCGGAGCAAATCAGATGGCAGCCGGAGCTAAGTCCTTATCAGATGGTGTAAAGAATGTCAAAGATGGTGTAGACCAGCTGGTTTCTAACAACACCAAGTTACAAACCGGTGCGGGAGCACTTGCAATAGGAGCACAGAAATTATCCGCAGGTGTTGCAACTTTAAGTGAAGGTGTAGCAAGTCTGAAAGCAGGAACTACACAGCTTAGTGCAGGAGCAGGTACACTTGCAGCAGGAGCAAATACACTTGGCTCTGGAGTAACTGCTTTAGACGAAGGCGCAGGCACATTAAAAGATGGAGCAGATGCTTTGGCAGAAGGTAACCAGACTCTTGCAGAAGGAATGGCTGAATACAAAGCGGAAGCAATTGACAAACTTACTTCTATGTTCAGAGGAGACATTACCAAGATTGCTGACAGACTGCAGGCTATGACAGAACTTGGTCAGGATTACAAGTCATTCGCCGGAATCAAAGATGATATGAACGGTTCAACTAAATTCATCATTGAAACAGAAGGTATTGATGACTAATCTAAGGTAACAGAATACAGAAATGCCAGAAAAAGGAAAGTTCGTGTGAGCTTTCCTTTTTTTGGTCTTGTATATGATAAAAGGCAAAAATATTTTATTTTCTTGCAACAGTTGTCATCTTATTTTACTCTTATAGGTAAAGGCCTGAACAAAGAAGGGAGGAAGAATGAGTGACCATTCAGAAATTTACGGAATTATACAGTACTGTTTATAAAGAATTATATCGGTTCGCATTTTGCATGATGCGGCAGTCCCATGACGCAGAAGATGCTGTCAGTGAGGCTGTGATACTGGCTTATGAGAATATACAAAGTCTTAGGAAGGAAGAAGCATTTGTTGCATGGATATTTCAGATTACAGCAAATGTTTGCAAGCACAAATTGAAAGACAAGAATCGCACAGAGGTGGAACTGACGGAGAATCAGAAGCTTTACGAAGAAGACCGTGAGTTACAAATGGATATACATAATGCACTTTTGGGGCTGGATGAGGAGGAACGGTGTATTGTGGCAATGTCTGCGCTGGAAGGTTACAACAGTGTAGAGATAGGGAAGATGATGAATATGAATCCAAGTACCGTGCGTTCGAAGCGAAAGCGGGCGATTGAAAAGCTTGGTGGAATTATGAAGAGATAGGAGGCGTAGTGACATGACAGAGAAAGAACGGGAGACCATAGAGAAGTTTGCAAATCAGATGGAGGATATTTCGGTACCGGATAGCTTACATCCTGATCAGATGGAAAAGATGCTTAATGAGAAGTGTTGGAAAAAGAAACAGCCATGGTGGAAGAAGAGAGGGTTTTACGGAGGTGTGGCAGCTGCCCTGGTACTTGTGGTGGGTGTCAGTGCTTATGGACTTAGTCAAAGGAATGACCATCCTTATGTCTATCATGAAGACATAGAAACGGCTGAAAACTATAAGGAAATCTATAACCTGATTTATAAATATCAGAAGGAAGCAGAGAATGCCTCAGCCAGAGGACGGGTGACGCTTTTCGGAGGTGATACCGAGATGGCTACCACATCGGAATCTGCGGTTGCAGAATCCAGTGTGGCAGATACAGCATCAACAGGAAGGTGTAATAGCAGCAATGCATCTGATACCAACGTGCGTACAGATGGAGTGGGCGAAGCGGACATTGTGAAGACAGATGGCATCTATCTGTATGTGGAGAAGGAAAGCGCAACGGAAATCAGTATTGTTGATGCTTCTACGGATAAGATGAAGGAAGTTTCTACGATTCAAGCGGAAAATGGGGCACAGATTACAGAGTTTTACGTGAAGGATAATCAGATATTTTTATTTACAACGGAATCTGTATCGAAGACGGATGCCGATGGATATGAGACTTTTGCTGGTGAGAATACCTGTGTGCAGACCTATGACATATCGGACAAAACTTCACCTAGATATATTGGAACGGTTTCCCAGAGTGGCCGCTATGACAGCAGCCGTATTGTAGGAGATTATATTTACACGTTCAGCAGATATGATGTGTACGTAGAAAATGGGAAAAATGCCATTGAGGAATATATTCCTGCGGTGTGCGGAGAGGCAATGGAGAGCAGTTCCATTTATCTTCCGGATGTACCGGCCTGTGAGTATGTGGTTGTTACCTCTTTCAATATAAATGCACCGGAGAACATAGTGGATCAGAAAGCGGTGCTTATGAATTACGGGGCATATTATGTGAGCAGTGAAAATATTTACATTTATGAGACTATGAGCAATGTGGCCCTATTGCGAGAAGATGGGAACAGTGATTCAGAAGATGCAAATCAGACAGAAATTCGCAAACTTTCCTATAAGGACGGTAAAATTACAGGAGAAGCAAAAGGAATCGTGGAGGGCTATCTTAACGATTCTTTCAGCATTGATGAATACGAAGGAAATCTCCGAGTGGTTACCACTGTAGAGGGGAAGAATACTACCACCAATTCTGTTTTTGTACTTGACAGTAATTTGGAGCAGA
The DNA here is from genome assembly GCA_905216215.1 of uncultured bacterium. Classification (GTDB taxonomy): domain Bacteria; phylum Bacillota; class Clostridia; order Lachnospirales; family Lachnospiraceae; genus Allocoprococcus. The sequence goes on from CAJMSZ010000007.1 coordinate 49,900, forward strand.
TAGGGGAAATCAATGGAATTGCGCAGGATGAAAGAGTGTATTCCGCAAGATTCTTTGGAAATACCGGATATTTCGTGACTTATCGTGAGACAGACCCGCTTTTCTCAGTAGATTTCTCAGATCCGACAAACCCAAAGATTATCGGGAAACTCAAGATTCCGGGATTTTCAGAATATCTGCATTTCTATGGGGAAAATCAGCTTGTGGGAATTGGAATGGATATAGACGAGAAGGCCGGAATTACCAATGGAGTGAAACTTTCTATGTTTGATATTTCAGACCCTTCCGACGTAAAGGAAGTGAACACCTACACGATTGAAGATAAGTACAGCGCAGAACTATTCTGGGATTACAAGGCAGTTCTCATTGACGCCGAGAAGAATATCATAGGTTTCTCCTGCTATGATAACGGAGAGGATTATTACATTTTCCGTTATGACGCAGAGAAAGGGTTTGAATTGAAAATGGAGAGGGATGTAGTGGGTGATTCCTATATGGGAACGCGAGGTGTCTATATGGATGACCGATTCTATGTTATCAAAGGAAAAGCAATCGAAAGCTACCGGATGGGAAGCTTTGAAAAAATAGACGATATCATTTTGTAATATCTTTTTATAAAAGAAGTGGAAAGTCCCTTTCTCATGTATGGATTCCTGACATGCATGACAGAGGGACTTATTTATTAAGGTTCAAATGTTACCTGAATTGGACAGATTTCTGATTTGGTTCCTACCCGCATATTTGGACCGAAGATGCCAACCCCGGAGGTGACGATATTATGCATCTTGTCTTTCTTCAAATATCCGCAGGCATTCTCCCACATGAATCGGATGGTGAGATTGCCGGGGAACATTTGTCCGTCATGGGTATGTCCGCACAAATCTAAATCCACTCCGGCATCAGAAAGTTCGGAAAGTTCCTTTGGCTGATGATCGATGACAAGGATAGGCTTGCTCTTATCCATGGTATCCGTAATTTCCTGTGGGCTCATACGGGTATTGATGTCTTTCCCCGGGCGGGAGGCATCTGCCCGTCCGAACAGATAAAAGCTGTCATCAATAAGAACTCCTTCATCGTGCAATAACGTAATATTTGATTTTGCCAGGAATTCATCCATTCGTGGGTCACTGGCTTTCTCTTCACCCTTTGCGTGGAAGGTAAATCCGGCCAATATTTTTTCTTCAATATCGTGATTTCCATAACAGGCATAGACACCATATTTACTCTGAATACCCCGAAGGATTTCTTCTAATTCCTCCGGGTCTTTTAAAGCTTCATATTCATTGTCAAAAATATCTCCGGCAATAACAACTAAGTCTGGGTCTTGTGCATTGATTTTATGAACCATGTTGGAAATATGTTTTGTTCCAATATTGTAACCCATGTGCAAATCAGCCACCAGAACAACATTTAAAGAAGTGAGAGAACCGGCAGCTTTGTGTACCGTCACTTTGTATGGAGTGGTTCGGATAATCCTTGCATTAATCAGTCCCCAGGTGCTGAGTACAATGACGACAATGGCACAGACACTTCCTGCCACTGCGAAAAACTGTCTGGTATGCAACACAGGATTTCCCTGAATACGTGGATTCAGGTTTAGTAGAATTCGCAGGAAATCAGCAGTTAAGATGGCGAGAGACAGATAAAGCAGTGCGCCCAGCCAGTAGTTTCCGATTAGTTTGCAAATCCGTTTTCCCTCCCCCTCGGGAAGTAGAAAGCCCGAGAGAAGAGAAGTGGCAAGGAAAATATAGAGAATGGTAAAGCCGACCTTTATGATCGGATGTTCACATATTTGATGACAGGCAGCCATCCATCGCAGGATGCGAATCAGAAGATAGGCATTAAGTATGATATAAATCGGTGACAGATAAAGTGCTAACATAATCTGTAATTCCCTTCCCTTCATTTGGATATTTTGAAGAATAAATCGAGTCTGTGACAAAAAGCAATAACAATCCAATGCACAGAGGCATGCGGATTTTCATTTCAGGCTATGTTTCGCGGTTTTCTTTATCTCTTTTCGTGTCATGTCACGGATTCTCCTTTGTAGTCATTTGTTCAAGTATAAGCTTGTCGTTTGGAAAAATCAATAGATGGGGAATTATGGGTGGGAAAATCTTTTTTCTTAACTGGAATAAGAATTTACGTTATAGTATAATAAAAGAAGTTGCAAATTGTCAGAGGAATGGTGTGGAAGAGATTGTGAACTGGAAAAGAAGATTTCAGGCGTTAGTCCTGGAAAGAGGAAATAGATATTATAAAGAAAACCGGGTACAGAACTTCCGTTACGAAGATGAGGAATATCGCGCACGTATTATTGGGAGTGCTTCTTATAATGTTGAAATAAAAATTAAAAATGATGATCTTGTTTTTGCAAGGTGTTCCTGCCCGCATGCGGCAAAAGGAAATTATTGTAAACACATGGCTGCGTTAATGTATGCCATAGACGATAAAGGCGAAGAAGCAAAAAGGCAGGCATTGGAACGGAATGCGACGAAGATACAGCCATTTCAGATTTCGGAGGATGCGTACCAGTATTTTGATCTTGGAAGAATACTGAAAGATAAAGTGGTTTGGGAAAAGCAGTATGAGGATGCGAAGAAGCTGGTGGAGTCTGGAGATATCGTACTTGAGAATTTGGAGGTGGGGTATCACCGTTTTGCAGACGGAGTTATCTTATGTGCAAAAGCAGAGGGATATGTGAAGGAAAGAAATTATAACAGAAGGATGTCTGCCATTTTTGACAGGGAACATCTTATACAGGCAAGCTGTGGAGCACTTGGATGTTATGGAGCTTATAGTACATTCTATCAGGCCAGTTCCGCACTTTGTGTACATTTACTGGCGTTCTTCTTTTTGATTGATGCCTATTTGAAAAAATACAATCCGGGAGATTCCACTGACCTTGGCGGGCGGATGATCCTGAATAATTTCCGGAGTCAGTATGCGAAAAACGTGATCGCTGACCAGATGAATCAGGTGATGGATTTTAAGCTGGAATCTGTGCTGGAGCGGGACATGGATGGACTTTATGTGTCCTTTAAAGCGGGAGTGGACAAGCTGTATGTGCTGAAAAACATCAGAGATTTTCTGGAACAATATGAAAATCAGGAAGAGATGTCTTTTGGAACGAAATCAGAAATCGATTTTGCGAAACACCGGGTGGATGAGGACTCGCAGAAGATATTTACCTATATAGAGCATATTGTAAAAGAGGAAAACAGGCGGACAGAATACAATAGGATGTCGATGCATTTCTATTATGAGCCACATGAGATTAAGAATCGTATTCCGTTATACGGAGAACGGCTGGATACCTTTTACGATATATATGAAGGACAAAGTATCGCGTTTACCGATAAAAGTGGACGAAAGGCAGTCAAATCTACGATAACATTGAAAGAAGGAAAGCCGAATATCCGGTTGAAAATTGAAAAGGATATGGATCAGGAGCAGATTTTCCACGGAATCAAGGTCAAAGGGAGTATTCCGGATTTCATTATGGGAGATGGCTATCGCTACTATTTTAAGAAGGATGCATTCTGCAGAATCAATAACGAGACGCTGCATGAGATTCAGCCACTTATGGAGATGAGTGAGGGTGGAAAGATTTCCTTTTCTGTAGGACGAAGGAATCTGTCAGAGTTTTATCATCAGATGCTTCCTGTCTTAAAACGCAATCTGACGGTTGAGGAAACGGAGAAAGAAGAAATTGCGGAATACATTCCACCGGAAGCGGAATTTCTGTTCTACCTGGATGCAGAAGAAGGAAGAATTCTTTGCAGACCAAGAGCACGGTATGGGGCAGAAGAAGTCTCTCTGATGGAGCATTATAAGGAAGACTGTGTTTTTCAGATATTCCGGAATACAAGCAGAGAAGAAGAAATCCTGTTTTGTCTGCAGCAATATTTTCCAGAGATTGATGTGGAAGAGGAGGAACTTCTGACAGGAGAGTCGGATGATGATGTACTACGTTTCCTGGATACCGGATTGGACAGACTGATGGCTCTCGGAGAAGTGCAGGTGACGGAGAAATTCCGCAGTATCAATGTGCGTAAGATACCGAAAATGAAGGTCGGTGTGTCCATGGAAAGTGACCTTATGAATCTTTCCATATCCAGTGATGACCTGACCCAGGAAGAACTGTTGGAAATCCTGCAGAGTTACAAATACAAGAAGAAATATTACCGGCTGAGACAGGGCGGCTTTGTTGCGGTGGACGAGGAAGATATGGAAATGCTGTCCCAGATGATGGAGACCTTACAGGTTTCACCGAAGGAATTTGTGAAGGGAAATATGCAGATTCCTGTTTACCGTGCGCTATACCTCAATAAGATGCTGGAACAGGGCGAGAATGTTTATTTAAACAGAGACAGCCATTTCAAAAAACTGATCAAAGAATTTAAAACCATCGAAGACTCGGACTATGAAGTTCCGGAGAGCCTTGCCGATGTTATGAGGAATTATCAAAAAGACGGATTCAAATGGATGAAAACACTGGAGCAGTATCATTTTGGCGGAATTCTGGCAGATGATATGGGACTTGGAAAGACGTTGCAGATGATTTCCGTGCTGCTGGCTGCAAAACAGAGTGGCGCAAGCGGTACGTCACTGATCGTGGCACCGGCATCGCTGGTATTTAACTGGGGAGACGAGTTTGCAAGATTTGCACCGGAATTAAAGGTGCAATTGATTGTCGGAACGCAGAAAGAACGGGCGGAGCTGATCCGAGATTATCAAAATACGGATGTATTTGTGACATCTTATGATCTGTTGAAACGCGATATCACAGAATATGAGGATATAAAGTTTAGTTATCAGGTGCTGGATGAGGCGCAGTATATCAAAAACCACAGCACCGCAGCCGCAAAATCTGTGAAAATCATAAAAAGCAGTTATCGTTATGCACTGACCGGTACACCAATCGAGAATCGCTTAAGTGAACTGTGGAGTATTTTTGATTATCTGATGCCCGGATTTTTGTACAGTTATGACAGGTTCCGAAAAGAAATCGAGACACCAATTGTAAAGCATAAAGAGGAGAAAGTATCAGGGAAATTCTGCAAAACGGGATGCCTGCATGGAACTGATTGAAAGGAGGGTGAGCATAAAATCCTGTTATTTTCCCAGTTTACCACTATGTTGGAACTGTTGGAGCAGGATTTGAAGAAAGCAGGTATTTCTTATTATAAGATTACAGGTGCTACTCCGAAAGAAAAACGGGTAGAGATGGTAAATATCTTTAATCAGGACACAACTCCGGTATTTCTGATTTCACTGAAAGCGGGTGGAACCGGACTGAACTTAACCGGAGCCGATGTTGTGATTCATTATGATCCATGGTGGAATCTGGCAGTGCAGAATCAGGCGACAGACCGGGCATACCGAATTGGACAGACAAAGATTGTGTCCGTTTATAAACTCATCGTGAAAGGAACCATAGAAGAAAAAATTCTGAAGATGCAGGAAAGCAAGCATCAGCTTGCCGATGAAATCCTAAGTGGAGAAACCGGCAGCATCACACAGATGAGTAAGGACGAATTATTAGAGTTATTTGAAGGAGAATAGAAACATGCATACACTAAAGAAATTTATTCAATATTATGCACCGTATAAGGCGGTGTTTTTTCTGGATTTAATCTGTGCGGCATTAATCAGTCTGGTGGATCTTGCGTTTCCACAGATACTCAGAACCTTGACTAAAACCTTGTTTACAGAAGATGCATCCAGAATTTTAAGTTCCCTGCTTCCAATCGCAGTTGGACTTTTTCTTATGTACATTGTCCAGACATTTTGCAAATATTATGTCAGCTATCAGGGGCATATGATGGGAGCCCGGATGGAAAGGGATATGAGGCAGCAGTTGTTCGACCATTATGAAAAGCTGTCTTTTTCCTACTATGATCAGAATAATTCCGGACAGATGATGAGCAAGCTGGTGTCTGATTTATTCGATATTTCAGAATTTGCTCATCATGGGCCGGAGAACTTATTTATCTCTGTGATTAAAATTGTAGGTTCTTTTACCTTTTTGTTCCTGATTAACTGGAGACTTGCCATCCCACTATTGATGATGGTTGTGTTCATGCTGATTTTTTCCTATGGGCAGAACAAACAAATGCAGGTAACTTTCATGGATAACCGCAAAAGAATCGGGGATGTGAATTCCAGTCTGCAGGATACCCTGTCGGGCATCCGTGTGGTACAGTCCTTTGCAAATGAAGAGATTGAACGGGAAAAATTTATGCAGAGCAATGAGAACTTCCTGACATCCAAAAATGCAAACTATCATTGCATGGGAAGCTTTATGAGCGGAAACCTGTTCTTTCAGGGAATGATGTACCTGATTACATTGGTATTTGGTGGCTGGCTGATTGCACATGGTCAGATGGACGTGGGTGATCTTGCCATGTATGCTCTTTATATCGGAATCTTTATCAGCCCGATTCAGATTCTGGTAGAGCTCACAGAAATGATGCAGAAAGGGCTTTCCGGTTTCCGGCGTTTCTTAGATGTGGTGGAGACGGAACCAGAGATCGTCAATGCGCCTGATGCAGAGCCGCTTCAGGAGGTGAAGGGGGATGTGGAATATGACAATGTTTCCTTCCATTACAGCGATGATGATACACTTGTTTTAGATAAAGTTTCCTTTCAGATTCCGGCTGGAAAATCCATTGCGCTTGTTGGTCCTTCCGGAAGTGGAAAGACAACCATCTGCTCTATGCTTCCTCGTTTTTACGATGTGACCGGAGGAAAAATTACGATTGATGGAAAAGATGTCCGGAAACTGACACTGGAAAGCCTGCGCAGCCAGATTGGGCTGGTGCAGCAGGATGTGTATCTGTTCTGCGGAACGATTAAGGAGAACATTTCCTATGGAAAGCCGGGCGCGTCCATGGATGAAATCATAGATGCGGCAAAGAAAGCAAATATTCATGACTTTATCATGTCCCTTCCGGATGGGTATGACAGCTTTGTAGGAGAAAGAGGAACCCGTTTGTCGGGCGGACAGAAGCAGAGAATTTCCATTGCAAGGGTATTTCTTAAGAATCCGCCAATTTTGATTCTGGATGAAGCAACCAGTGCATTGGATAACGAGAGTGAGCGCTGGATCCAGCAGAGCCTGGAAGAGCTGGCGAAGAACCGTACTACCATTACCATTGCACACAGACTTTCTACTATCCGCAATGCGGATGAAATTCTGGTGGTTGCGAACAGTGGAATCGCAGAGCGGGGAAATCATAAAGAATTGCTGGAAAAAGGCGGAATTTACGCACACTATTATGAGATGTCATAATATGGGATAAATTGCAAGATGAATGAAAAATCATTGATCTTGCAATTTTTTTTAAAATGTAAGTTATCTTAGCTCAGGTGGACTGGTTCTTGATAATATCAGTCCAGTAATCGAAGGTCTGGAAGCAAATAAGGTTTACTGCAAGAAACAGACCGTGACGATTACAGAAACTTATATAAATACCATAAAAGTAAACGAAAATCCGGTAAATCTCGATGAGAACGGTCAGTTTACGCTTGAGCCTGTGAATGGAGAACATAATCAGTTCGCACTCTGGTTGATGTTACTGCTTCCCCCTTTTCGCGTGATTGGGATAGAGATGTCTTGCGGGGGATTATCAGAGGTGCAATATTGTGGAAGAGATGGTATAATGAGAGGCAGTAGATAAGGAAAATATGAGGAGTAAAATAAAATGGAACGAGAGAGTATCATTCGCAATGTACAACAGCAACTTTTTGAATTGCAGGATTTGAAATACCGGGATTTTCATACGAGTCTTCTTCCGACAGTGGACAAGGAAAGAATCATTGGTGTGCGGACTCCGGCGCTTCGTGCATTTGCTAAACAGTATGGAAAGACGGAGGAATCTAAGGAGTTTTTAAAGGTGCTTCCCCATCAGTATTATGAAGAGAATAACCTGCACGGTCTTTTGATTGAGCAGATTAAGGATTATGAAGAATGTCTGAGAGAACTGGAGAGATTTCTTCCATATATCGATAATTGGGCTACCTGTGATATGCTGGCTGTAAGAACAGTGAAGAAACATTTGGATGTATTTATAAAGGAGATATATCGTTGGATAGAGTCAGAGCATTCTTACATCATACGTTTTGCAATTGGTATGCTGATGCGATATTATCTGGATGAAGAATTCAAACTGGAATATGCACAGAAAGTGGCAGAAGTCAGTTCGGAGGAATATTATGTGAATATGATGCGGGCGTGGTATTTTGCTACCGCACTTGCAAAGCAGTACGAACAAGTGCTGCCCTTTATCGAGGAAAAGAGGCTTGATGTGTGGACACATAACAAAACTATTCAGAAAGCAGTGGAAAGTTATCGGATTACACCGGAGCAGAAGGAGCATTTAAAGAGTTTGAAGATTAAGAACAAATTTTGAGGTAAAGGCTAATATGAAGGAAATGACGGTGGAGAAAAGTGAACAATTGAAAAAATAGAGTTATCAGATTTTTATGCCATTTGGACGAAATATCCAGATGGCTATTTCTTTGTCAACCTATAAAATTGACACATTTTGTATAAAAAGACGTCTTTCATATTTTCCCTATTTTTCGTACAAATGGTATTATCAAAAAATTTTTGAGAGAGCATAAAGGGAGTTTTCCTGCATAGGCTTTGTGACAAGGTAGCAATTATCAAAGGTGGAAAGCTAATCCGCTCCGGCACTATGGAAGAAGTGAAGGGCGATGAGTCACTGGAGACGGTATTTCTGGAAATGGAGGAAGAGGCATGATCCGCATTTTAGTGAAAAAGCAGATGGCGGAAATTTTCCGTGGTTATTTTTACAATGCAAAGAAGAATAAGGCATATTCCCAAGCGAGAACCGTATTGCTGATCTTTGCGTTTGTTTTGTTGATGGTGGGTGTAATCGGTGGTATGTTCTTTGCGCTTTCCCTGGTTCTTTGTGAACCCATGAGTGCAGTGGGAATGGATTGGATGTATTTTGCCCTGATGGGTTTTACCTCTGTTTTTCTGGGTGCATTTGGCAGCGTATTTAATACATTTTCCAGCTTGTATTTATCCAAAGACAATGACTTGTTGCTGTCGATGCCGATACTGGTCAATGCCATTATGGTATCAAGGCTGCTCAGCGTATATCTGATGGGACTGATGTACTCAGCTTCCGTGATCCTGACAGCAGTTCTTCTTGCTTTGTCGATTGTTGTGTGGCTCGTGCTTTCACACAGTTTCTTAAATATTGCGACATCCTCCGGCTATACAGAGCGAAAGGTTTATCGGGAAAAAGCAGCAAAACAGAAAAGCATTTCGCGGGCATCACATTGTTGTGGAAGGGTACTACAATGATTGTTGTTCTGGAAAGCATATTGGCAGGCCGGGACGGAGCGGTACAAGTGCTTCTGTGTGCACTGATTTGTATGGTGATTTCTATGAATGACATGTCGGCACCATCGGTTTCTCTGGAAGGAAAGAGTATTTGGCTTGCACAGTCACTACCGGTAGAACCATGGGCAGTACTGGAGGCAAAATTGCGTATGCAGCTCATTCTTACGGGAATTCCAACTTTGTTTTGTGTTGCATGTGCAATGGTGATTATATCAGGAAGTCTGACAGAGAATGTGCTGTTTCTCCTGTGGGCGGCATCTGCGGTACTGTTTCTGGATCTGCTTGGTCTGTTCCTGGGAGTCCGGATGCCGAATCTTACCTGGACCAACGAAACTGCACCAATCAAGCAGAGTGCCTGTGTAGCAGTGACCATGTTCAGTGAATTTGCGTACACCGTACTGGTTGCAGGGATTTATTTTCTGACTAAGGCCGGACATTGGGGATTCTCGGTTTATATTGGTGTATTTACGGGTGTGACACTAATCGTGTGCATGCTGTTATACAGGTGGCTGAAACAAGAAGGAAGCAAGCGGTTTGCAAATTTGTAGTTAGAAAAAAGTTGAGGGGTAAAGAAAAAAGTGGCTTACAAGTCAATTAGCACAAATGGGTAAAGTTCAATTATATAGTGACGCAGAATGTTAAGATTTCTTTTCCTTCGTGAAGCAGATCGACAGAACCGCAAACAGCATTAGAATATACTGATACCAACATTTGGTGATAACCTGAAACGGACTGTTCAGATTCTCCATCAGGGCGCAGGCAAACAGCATTTGTGCACCGTAAGGAAGAATCCCCTGAAAAATGCAGGCGAAAATATCCAGAAGTGATGCGGTGCGTTTCGGGTCTACTTCGTAGCGTTCGCTGATATCTTTGGCAATCGGGCTGGCGATTAGGATAGCGACGGTATTGTTGGCGGTTGCCATATTTGTCAAAGAAGTCATGGCTGCAATTCCGAGCTCAGCGGATTTGCGGCCTTTTATAATTTTGCTGATTTTCTGTAACAGCCAGTCGATTCCCCCTTCTTTTTCTACCATCTTAGCAAGTCCACCGGTAATCATGGACAAGAGAAAGATTTCAAACATTCCCGTAAATCCGTTGTACACATGATTGGCCAGTTCCAGCACGGTGAAACTGTCGGCTGCGATTCCAACAATGCCGGAGAAAAGGATTCCACCTGTCAGTACGATAAATACATTTACCCCGAGAAGAGAAGCAATCAGCACGAAAAGATAAGGCAGAACCTTTATCAGGCTGTAGGAGTATTCCTGTACCTCAGGAACAACTTCTGGGTGACCGAATATTAACAGCAGGATAACGGTGACAATCGCAGCGGGAAAGGAGATGGCAAAATTGGCACGGAATTTGTCTTTCATTTTAACTCCCTGTGTTCTTGTGGCAGCGATGGTCGTATCGGAAATCATGGACAGATTATCCCCGAACATAGCTCCTACGATGACAGCGCCTACCACAAGGGTTGTATTCAGACCTCCGGCGTTTGCAAGTCCGAGTGCGATTGGAGTTACTGCGGTGACTGTTCCAACAGAAGTCCCTGTAGATATGGAAATAAATGCGGACATTACAAAGATACCGGCAGCAATATAATGCGGAGGAATCACGGTCATTCCAAGATTTACCACGGAGTCAACACCGCCCATGGCAGAGGAAACTGAGGTAAATGCTCCTGCAAAGAGAAATACCATACACATGATCATAATATTTTCATCTCCGCATCCCTTTAAGAATAGAGAAAGCTTTTCTTCAAAACTTCCTTTGAACAGCATAAATGCGACGATAATTCCGATAAATGAGGCAATCGGAGCAGGCAATTGGTAGAAAGCCATCTCCATGCCTCTGGCATTGAGCACCATACCTGTAATCAGGTATACTCCAATAAAAATGAGAAAAGGAATCAGCGCGAGTCCATTTGCTTTTGAAGGTTTCTGTTCCATGATATCCGGTCTCCTTTGAAAATCCTGTTTTGCAATCTGGGGCAGATGCAACATATTTTGTGTGACATCTATGTATATGGCATATTGTACATGAAAGAATAAAATATATCAAATTTATTTTGAAGAAAAAGAATGAAGGACTGGCTACTTTCACACAGCTATTAGCAGAGCGAAAGAAGGAATAAATGTTTTTACAACTTGAAAAGCAATGCAAATACAACCTGATAATGGTAAAATACAACTAATCGCTCAGCAGTGGCGCATTTATTGAAAATACGGGGAGGACAGTCGGGATGAATTTAAAAGAGGTTTACGAGATTTTTTATCCGGGCAAATGTGAAAAACTTCCGTCCGTTTGGAAAGTTCCTCCAAAACATCGCTCGAAAAAAGATTTCTTTGAAGAACTTCTTCCCATAGAAATACGATGGCTTAATTGCAAAATCTGGAATGATAAAGCGCGACGAAGCAGATTCCTTTCAGATTGCAAAAGGGAAGCAGGATATCTTGCAACATTGCGCACATACTTGTTCGAACACCCAGGGGCTATTTCGCGGATAGAAGGAAAAGCAAAGGCTGTTTTATATGGGCAACTCTCTGAAAAGGGTATGAATGATACCTTTTTACAAATCATAGATGAAGAAGAAATCGAGATTTCCAGAAAACTTAGGGAATATTTGTTTGATACCCAGACGAACCGGTTAAAAACAAAATGGGAGAATGTCCTGACGTTTTATGTTCTTCTGGCTATTTTCCCGGAACAAATTAATCAGATTTATGTACAGTACATATACGATCAGGAACAGCATACGCGTCTTAAGGAAGAAGAGGATGGTAATAGTTCAACCAGAAAAGACGGTGTATTATTTCAACATGAATATCCACCAGATATGAGCATTGTATTGCCGGGAGAAAAAATAAATCATACGTGGATCATGAAAAATGTAGGGGATACACTATGGGAGAATCGATACTATGAATGCAATCAGCCTGTGATGGAATTGGATGAAAAAAACAGAATCCTCCGTTTCCCCAAATTTGTTTATCCGGGGGATAAAGTGTCTCCAAGTGTATCATTTGATGCACCGGACAAACCTGGAACTTATGTTATGACCTGGAAAATGAAGGACAGTAATGGCAATGATGCATTTCCGGATAGATTGGGAATAGGATTACATTTTACGGTAATGGATTTTGAAGATGAGAAAGTATCCAAGATAAAAAAAGGTGGAAATTATAATGTAATAGAAGAAATACCTCGGCTTCCAGTCACAGCTATTTCGGGAAGTCTGTATTCTCATACCTGGATTATTCAAAATACGGGAACAACGATATGGAATGAATATTATTTGGAGTGCATCAACGGAGATAACTTTTCATACGCAAAAAGGGAACTATGTGTACCATTCAAAAAACGCGTCATGCCCGGGGAAAAGATTTCCGTCAAAGTGGAATTTGCAACGCCACCGATTGAAGGTGTCTATTCCATGGTCTGGCAAATTATGAAAAAAGATGGAACACCGGCGTTCTCGAAAAACAGGAGGCTGGAAGTTCTGCTAAACCTGATATAAAAGTAGTAAAGGGGAATTAAACAGAAAAATGGTAGAAAACAGGAATGAGATACAAGAGATATGGCCGGGATGGAAGATAGAGTCATTGATTGGTTCCGGTGGATTCGGAAAAGTATATAAGGCGCGAAAAGAACTTCTGGGTCAAAAAGAGACATATAGTGCCATAAAAGTGATACGGATTCCCAACGATCCGGCAGAATTAAGCAATATGAAGTCTTCCAGAATGGATGAAAAAAGTATTCGTGAGTACTATAAAGCAAGTGTGGAACAATTAACCAATGAGATTGAACTGATGGAGAGAATGAAGTCAGCCAGCCATGTTGTGGCGATAGAAGATTATGACGTGGTGGAAGAATCAGAAACAATCGGGTGGAGCATCTATATCCGAATGGAATTACTGACGAATCTGAATACATTTATTAAGGAAAAGGGAATGTCCACACAGGATGTAGTAAAGATGGGAATAGATGTTCTGACAGGATTGGAATTTTGCCATCGGGAAAAGTTAATTCACAGAGATATTAAGCCTGACAATATTTTTGTTTCAGAGTTTGGAGAATATAAGATTGGAGATTTTGGAATATCCAGAGAAATAGAAAACACAAGTGTGACGCTTTCGCAAAAAGGAACAAAGGCCTATATGGCACCGGAGATTGTTCGCATGGAACCTTATGGACACCTTGTAGATATCTATGCATTAGGTCTGACACTTTATGAAATCTTGAACAATGGGCGACTGCCCTTTTTGCCTCCATACCCGGAACAATATTTCTCGCAAGATATGGTAAGGGCAATTGCCAGGAGAATTAGTGGTAAGGAAGAACTTCCGGAGATTCAAGGGATAGGCCGTCTCAATGATATTATAAGAAAAGCCTGTGCGCATAATCCGGAAGACCGTTATCAAAGTGCAAAAGATATGAAAGCCGATTTACAGGCTTTTTCAGAAAAATTTTATGGAGAACCGGATGGAAAGACCGGGGTCATTGGCCCAGAAGATCTGAAAGAACTTGAAGGGGTGCTTCGTAAATTGGCAGAAGAAAAGAAGAAAGGTGATCCTGAGAAAAATCCAGGCTCGGAACCGAAACCGGGACCAGAACCGAAACCAGAACCGGAACCAGAACCGGAGTCGGAACCAGAACTGGTATCTGAACCAGAACCTTTACAAAGTATTTGCCCACGATGTGGCGGAACTTCTTATTTGTTCTTTAGCCAGGGGTATTTTTGCCCTTCCTGCGGAGAAATTTTTGTAGAGAAAAATACGGCAAAGACAACAGAGATGAAAAGAATGTTTCAGGAATGTGAAAGAAGCACTTTCAAAGAACGACTGAGTCTTTATGAAAAACTTCTCCAAAAGGATGAGAACAGTGCACAATTACATCTTCGCATTGGGCTTTCCTATATTGACGTTTCCGAGTATGAAAGAGCCAGAATCCAGTTGGAGAGAGCACTGGATTTGGATCCAAGAGATGGGGCAATCTATCATTTTTTAGGAACCTGTTATCTGAATGCGGGACAATATGAACAGGCATTGGAAATGCAGTCCAAGGCTCACATGCATTGGAGAAAAGGAGAATGCTCTGTCAGTACAGTAAACCGATTAATGTATCGAAACTTTGCATTGATTTATGAAGAAAAAGGAGACTCTGAAATGGCGTTTCGATATGCCTTGAAAGCATGCCGGAATGGCTGTGATGCAGATGAGCTTCTTACGACAAATAAAATCGGCAGCGCCTATGCAAAGGAGCAGATTTTAAAAATCCTGAAAAAATATGACGGTCAGTTGTCTTTTGGCAATCGTGGACATGCATTTGAACTTAAGGATAAAGAGTTACGGTCATTTTGCAGTATAGGCGAGGGGCGTAGAGTATACCTTCATGTTAAGCCATCCATATTGTCAATCACATCCAATGTGAAACGCAATCTTGGAGCACAGGAAGGAGTGGTTTTGACAGAAGATAGAATCTATTGCATTTCTTCCAAAAAGCCTACAGGTGTTTACTATTTGAATTATGTGTATCTGGCCGAGGACAGTCATCAAATCGTGATTCAAGGCGGGAATTTGATAATTACCAAAATGCTTCATGGAGAGGATGGACAGTTGACGGATTGTGTTATGCACACCGGTAAAGATGCCAAAGTAGTCAAAAGTATTTTGGAGGAGATACAGAACCTTTATCGATTAGAGTAGAGAAAGGAAGGGAAGATTATGGAAGACACCTATCAGGATACTCTTGGAAAGATGTCCACCGGACATAACCGGGCAGAACTTCCTACGGGAATTCATCTTTATTTATTTGGAGAAAAAGTGGAGAATCTGACACTTCCGATTTATCCGGAAGGCCGCTATCAGTTTGAAGGAAAAGAAGATCTGCTTTATATCGAAGGCTCAGAAGAAAAATGGAGAGCTTATGCAAAAAACGATGCATCCTTTTATGTAAAAAATAATGAATATAAAAAAATTGCCTTACAAGACAGGGCAATGACAATTCTGAAACAAGGGGATAGCTTCTTTTTCCTGTATTGTGAATATATCAATAAAGAAAGTCGGATTTATCACAATTATTTTACGGGAAAGAAAGACCGAATCTGCATTGGGAAAGATCCGGCCAATGATTTGATTTACTATAATCCCTTGATTTCCGATTTTTCCTTTGCATTGGAACGCAGAGGAAAAGCATGGGAAGTGGTTGATTGTAAAGACAGTTTATTTCTTTATGTCAATGGGAAAAGAAAGGAACAAAAACGCTTATATCCGGGAGATAAGCTTTCCTTTCTTGGACTGCATATCATTATAGGATATCAGTTTTTTTCGGTTACCGATGGAAATAACAGGATTCATACTTGTAAGGAAAGTTTGAAACCGGTGATTTTCCCTTATGACTTGATGTGTGGCCAGGACAGCTCTGACGAGCATGTATCACAGAAGCTGATTCACAGGTCTCCGAGAAGACGACTTCCTATGAAGCCGGAAGAAATTAGATTTGAGGCGCCGCCTATGTCGTTGAACCATGATCAGATACCACTGATGCTGCGAATGGGAGGTTCCATGGTATCTTCTGCCCGTGGGATGCTTATGGGAAATATGACTTCGATGGTATCTTCCGTGCTTTTTCCGATTTTGAATTCCAAATATACGGAAAAGCAGAAGAAAGAGTATGAAGAACGAAGAGTAGAAAAATATACGCAATATCTTCAGGATAAAGAGAAGGAAATTCGAGAAGAAAAATTAAAAGAAGAGCATTATCTTACTTATAATTATCCATCGACAGACCAGGTACTGGATTTCCCTGACAACTGCCTCAGGCTCTGGGAGAGAAGAAGTCAGGATGACGATTTTCTGAGGATTCCTGTCGGGCATGGACAAATTCCTATACAAGCGGAATATAGTTATCAAAAAGAAAGATTTCAGTTGGATGAGGATGAATTGGAAAAGAAAATGTACGAGATGGTACATCGGGAGATTCTCCTGGAAGGAGTACCAATTCTACATTCTTTTCTGGAGGAACCGGTTTGTGGCGTGACCGGACAACGAAAAGACACCATGTCTTTTATACGGAATGTTTTAATCCAGATAGCTATGACCCATAGTTATGATGAAGTAAAAATATGTATTCTGGCTTCTGAGGATATGGTGAATGAGATTCCATATATCCGCTATTTGCCGCATATGTGGGATGATGGAAAGACCACCCGCTTTCTGGCTACGGATTCCTCCGAAGGATTTGCACTGAATGATTACTTACATGGGGTGCTGGATGAGGATATAAAGGCTGGAACGGAGCTGGATAGGATTTTAAGAAAAAGGCCGTTTTACCTGATTATTGCTCTAGATAAGAAGGTTTATGAAAGTATAGATGTGATTCGTGACGTGGTTCGGTGTGAAAAAAATGTAGGGGCAGGAGTTTTGACAGTATTCCCGGAAGTGCCAAAGGAGTGCACGAAGATATTTGAACTCCATGCACAGGGGTTACATCAGGTGATTCATATTAAGGATGCTGAAAAAAAAGACGTTTTCTTCTCCGTAGATGCATATGATCCGTATAAGGAACAGAAATCTATGAAGGTAATCGCAAATCTGTATCTGAAGGTAATACAGGATGGATATACCCTTCCGAAAACCTTAACATTTTTAGAAATGTTCCAGGTAGGCAAAGTAGAACATTTGAATCCTTTGGAGAGATGGAAAAACAGTAACCCTATGAAAAGCTTGTCAGCACCTATTGGGATGGCTACAGACGGGACTTTGTTTACGCTGGATCTACATCAGAAAGCACAGGGACCCCATGGACTTGTTGCCGGTATGACAGGTTCAGGAAAAAGTGAGTTTATTATTACCTATATTTTGTCTTTGGCAGTGAATTATCATCCGGATGAAGTTGCATTCCTTCTGATTGATTATAAAGGAGGAGGACTGGCAGGTGCCTTTGAAGATAAAGAACGAGGAATTCGTCTTCCGCATCTTCTTGGAACAATTACCAATTTGGATGGCGCCATGATTACAAGATCATTGCTTGCTATCGAAAGCGAGATGAAAAGAAGACAGAGGATATTTAATGAGGTGAAAAGCAAGACAGGAGAATCTTCCATTGATATCTACAGTTATCAAAGCCTGTACCGCAACAAAGTATTAGAAGAACCTATGCCGCATCTTTTTATTATAGCAGATGAGTTTGCAGAAATGAAACAGCAGGAACCGGAGTTCATGGACAAATTAATCAGTATTGCCCGTATAGGCCGAAGCCTGGGAGTTCATCTGATTCTGGCTACCCAGAAGCCTTCCGGTGTGGTAAATGAGCAGATTCGAAGTAACACCAAATTTCGTGTCTGCCTGAAGGTTCAAGACAAAGCGGACAGTATGGATATGCTGAAAAGACCGGAGGCAGCAGCTCTGAAAGATACAGGACGTTTTTATCTTCAGGTGGGATATGATGAATACTTTGCAATGGGACAATCTGCCTGGGCAGGAGCTATGTATAAACCACAGGAGACAGTAGTACACCATAAAGACGCGAGTGTACAGGTATTGGATATGATGGGCCAATCTGTTTTGACACTTCGAAAAAAAGAAAAAGCAGAAGGAACAGGAAAATCCCAATTGACAGAGATTGTGCACTATCTTTCCGAAGTTGCGAAAAGAAATGGTCTGGAGCCTAAGTATTTATGGATGGATCCGCTTCCGGAAAAATTGGATTTGGAAAATATACCAATGGATCATGTACCAATGGACGAACTGCCAATTCCTCTTGGAATACTGGATGACCCGGCTCATCAGCTACAGAAACCAGCGTATCTGTATTTGCGAAAGATGCAGCATATGTGGATTGTAGGAAAGGCAGGCTCCGGTGATTATGTTAAAATAAGACTAAGTTAGCAGATTCCTTATAAAATAAGGGCT